>NZ_JBIMEX010000003.1:0-275083 GCF_051262635.1 Oceanobacillus sp. CF4.6
GAAGAATACACTAAAACTATGAATTGGAAGTTATTTCCACGCGTGCAAGGCCAATGTGTCTGGCCCATAGCCACGCCATGCCAAATTGGCCTAGCGGGTAAATTTATTAATCTCTACTAAACAAATCTCTTGTATATACCTTATCCTTCACTTCAAGTAAATCATCTGATATTCTATTAGCAACGATTACATCTGACACTTGCTTAAACTTTTCAAAGTCATTTATTATTCTAGAGTTATAGAATTCGTCTTCAGAAAGAGCCGGTTCATAAACCACAACTTCAATGCCCTTTGCTTTGATACGCTTCATAACTCCTTGGATAGCAGATTGTCTAAAGTTATCTGAGTCCATTTTCATCGTAAGTCGATAAATACCTACGATCTTAGGCTTCCTTTTAATAATCATTTCAGCAACATGATCTTTCCTTGTTCTGTTGGCGTCTACTATTGCTCCCATGATATTATTTGGTACATCTTCATAGTTAGCCAGTAGCTGCTTCGTATCTTTCGGCAAGCAGTAACCACCATAGCCAAAGGATGGATTATTATAATGATTTCCTATTCGCGGATCTAGCCCAACACCGTCGATAATTTGTTTGGAATCTAATCCTCTTATCTCTGCATAGGAGTCCAATTCATTAAAGAAAGCAACTCTATTTGCTAAATACGTATTTGCAAACAGTTTAATAGCTTCCGCTTCTGTTGAATTCGTGAACAAAACATCTATATCTTCTTTTATAGCACCTTCTATTAATAAGTCAGCAAAAACTTTTGCTCTTTCAGACTGCTCTCCAACAACAATTCTAGAAGGGTACAAGTTATCATATAAAGCCTTACCTTCTCTTAAAAATTCAGGTGAAAAGATAATATTTTCTGTTTCAAACTTCTCACGGACTGTCTCTGAATAACCTACCGGTACTGTGGATTTAATAACCATTACTGCATCTGGATTAATTGACAATACGCTAGCAATAACAGCTTCCACAGTTCTTGTATTAAAGTAGTTCTTCTCCGGATCATAATTGGTAGGAGTGGATATGATGACATATTCCGCATCTTTGAATGCATTATAATTATCCGTTGTCGCGATTAAATTTAATTCTTTTTTTCCTAGAAATTCTTCAATCTCATTATCGACAATTGGAGACTTTCTGTTATTAATCATATCTACTTTTTCTTGAATAATATCAAGCGCTATAACTTCATTATGCTGAGCTAATAAGACAGCATTAGATAAGCCGACGTAGCCTGTTCCTGCAATTGTAATTTTCATTTTAGTTAACCGTCCTTAATTATTTATAAGTTTAATTGATTTTCTTCTTACTTTTCCATTACCAAAAAATAAATGAGCGTGATTCTTTCACTTAACGATGACCCAATTGTACATTACAAATTAATTAGCAATTAATTAACATCAAAAAAAGAACGTTCGGTAAATACACAAAAATAGTTAGGCACTTTAACTTTTCTCTCCACAGAGACAGATTTGTTATTTTGTCCACGTGTAGGGTCTGACCCCAAAATCTACTTGAACTTGAAACCCCATTAGTAAATCTGGAACTGCCTCATATTGCCTTTTACTAGTTCTTTTAGGAATGTTATATTCTTAACGAATTTCCCTCACATACCTCCGAATAGTACTTTTACCTACTTTTAGTTTCGAATATTTTTCATCTGACCAATCAAATACTTGAACTGAAGATAGATCTGGATGTTCTCTTAACCACTTTAATATTACGTTTTCATATTTATCTAATTTACGACTGCGGCTTTTCGTAGAAGACAGCCAAACAGCCATTTCTTCTCGATTCTTTTCTAAGTAACTAATTAAAGTCCCCCTTGCGATTCCCAATATATTATAAAACAAAATCCCCCACCACCTTGTGCACCTTTAACACATTAGCGTGATGGAGGTTTTGCCACAGAAATTCTATGGTGCTACCAATCAATAACTTAATACTCAGCCTGAATCGGGAAATGACAAGCACCTAAAAATGATAGACTAAATAGATGATTTATTAAATTTATACTGCTCATCAAAATACTCTTGATAATCCCCACTAATTATCTGTTCCCACCATTCCTTATTCTGTAGATACCAATCAATTGTTTGAGCAATACCAGTATCAAAATTATAAGTTGGTTTCCAGCCTAATTTCTCTAATTTAGTTGGATCAATCGCATATCTCTTATCATGGCCTAGACGATCTTCAACGAATTCTATTAATTCTTCAGATTTACCTAATGCACTAATAATAGTTTTAACAACTTCAAGATTTGTTTTTTCATTGTGTCCGCCTATATTATATACTTCTCCACTTGCACCTTCATGTAATACAAGATCAATCGCAGCACAATGGTCTATAACATGTAACCAGTCACGGATATTTTGCCCATCACCATATACTGGCACTTTTTCATCATTTAAAAGTCGGGAAATTGTTAGTGGGATTAATTTTTCTGGAAAATGGTATGGTCCATAATTATTAGAGCAACGCGTTATATTAACAGGCAAACCGAACGTTTCGTGATATGAACGGACTAATAGATCTGAAGAGGCCTTACTTGCACTGTAGGGGCTATTAGGCTCTAATGGTGTGTTTTCTGTAAAAAATGTTGTCGGTTTAAAATCTAGTTCTCCGTAAACTTCATCAGTTGATACATGAACAAATTTATCAATATCTATTTGTTTTGCAGCATCTAGTAAAACTTGAGTTCCTAACACGTTAGTTCTAACAAATATTCCTGGGTCAGTAATAGAACGATCCACGTGGCTTTCAGCAGCGAAGTGAACAACATAATCAAACTTTTCCTTTTCAAATAAAGAAATTATAGCTTCTCTATCAGTGATATCAGCCTTTACAAAATGATAGTTGGTTTTTGATTCAATACTACGATGTTTAGTTAAATCACCCGCATAAGTTAATAAATCCAAGTTATAAATTTCATAATTAGAATACTTGTCCATCATATATTGTACAAAGTTACCCCCTATAAAACCTGCTCCACCTGTTACTAGTACTTTCCTTTTAGTCAAAATACTCATCTCCAAATCGGATCATTTATTTGCAATTTCCATTATATATTTACCGTAATCCGTTTTTATCAATGGTTGTGCTAATTCTTTTAATTGCTCTTTATTAATGTATCCTTTTCTATATGCAATTTCTTCAATACAAGCGATGTACAAACCCTGTCTTTTTTGAATTGCTTCAACAAAATTTGAAGCATCTAAAAGAGATTCATGCGTGCCAGTATCTAACCAAGCCAAACCTCGTCCCATAACATTAACTCTTAATTTTCTTTTGTTAAGATAATCGTCGATAATGGATGTAATTTCTAATTCTCCACGCTCTGATGGTTTTACATTTTTAGCTATTTCAATAACATCATTGTCGAAAAAATATAAGCCAGGTACCGCAAGTGAGGATTTAGGATGCTTAGGCTTTTCTTCGATTGATATTGCGTTATTATTATCATCAACCTCAACTACACCATATCTTCTTGGGTCCGCTACAAAACAACCAAATATTTCTCCACCTTCTACTAACTGTGAAGCTTTTTGAAGTCTACTACCAAAGTCAGAACCATAGAATATATTATCTCCAAGTACTAGAGCAACAGAAGAATCCCTTATGAATTCTTCTCCAATAATAAAGGCTTCTGCTAATCCATTCGGTTTATCCTGAACTATGTATTCAATTTCTAATCCTAATGTATTTCCATCACCAAGTAATTCCTCAAATGTAGTAATATCCCTTGGAGTGGATATAATAAGAATCTCTCGTATTCCTGCTAACATAAACACAGATAATGGATAATAAATCATTGGTTTATCATATACAGGTAAAATTTGTTTAGAAACAGATTTAGTTAAAGGATATAATCTTGTTCCAGAACCACCCGCTAAAATAATTCCCTTCATTATGCCACCCCTTTACGTATTTTAATAAACTTTTTAATATCTCCTAAATAAATTAATACTATAGCAAGCATTGCTAGTAAGCCAACTACTTGTTCATGAATTGGTTGATTAGACAACAAGGTATAAGATGCAAAGGTTAATAATACAACTATAGATGCATAAGTTTTTAAAAGACCATAATTAACTTTATAATACCTTAATGAAATAACTGTTCTTAGTGTGAAGAAAAGAATATAAGTTAATCCTGTAGAAATGGCCGCACCAACTCCACCCATTTTAGGAACTAATAACCAATTACCAATAAAGTTAACAATACAAACTATCAATACTATAAAAATATGCCACTTAACTTTTTTGTAGAAATTAATTCCTATTACTGTTGTTTCCGAAATAGTATACATTACTGGAATAAACACTAAGAAGGATAGCATCACGCCCGCACTTTCATAACCGCTTCCAAATAACATAATCATAATATCTTTCATCATAATCACAGCAATAGCCACTATCATCATTACAAAGGTAACTAGTTTTGATATGTTTGCATAAAAAGAAGTATTTGTCGGATTTTTCTCGAAATTTTCATATGCTACTGGAGTCCAAAATGTCGTAAATGCAGTTTTTATAATCGCTAACAATCCAATAATTTTGAATGCTACTGAATAGAGACCCAGTTCGTTAAAATCTGCCCATTGCCGTATAGCTATTTTATCCATGCCTTCAAATATCCACATAATAGCTGTTGTAAGCATTAATGGATAACTATATGAGAAGATATCCAACTTAGAATGACGAGTGTTAGAGATACTAGCATTGGTTATATTCCAATATTTTTTTTGTGAATAAACTAAAAACAAAACTAAGATAAATAAACTTCCAACAGTAGAAAAGACTAATATTTTATATGTGCCACCAATAAATAAATAAAAAATGATAACTCCAATTAAAATCAGCACTTGATTCAGAATTTGAAGTAATGAAAATAGGTTTCCTTTTTGTTGCATGCGCACAACTAAAGTACCAAATCTATATACAACTTGGATAACAACAGCAAATATTAGCACTATGAATAACGTTAGATTATATTCCTCAAATAAATAATTAAGCAGATTTTCTCGAAATAAAATTATGATTGCTAATATCGGTACCAAGATAGTAAAGGCAATTTTTAAACAATTGTATAATAAAGCACCTCTTTTTGTTTGTTCTTCTTCGTAATAAAAGCGAACAAAGGCTTGGTCACTACCAAATACTGCTACAATCATGAAGATACTAACAAATAAAGTAAACATTGATGCTTTTCCAAACTCTTCAGGTGATAGTACTCTAGTTGTTATCATAGTTATTATAAAGCCAATAACTGCAGCTACTACTCCACCATAAGAAAAGGACAGGAATTTTTTAAATAGCTTATTAAACATACTTTATTTCCTTTTTACAGATTCATAGAATTTAATAATTAATTCAGATACCCTATTAATTTCGTATTCTTCAAGACCATAATACATAGGGAGCCTTAATAATCGTTCACTTTCACTTGTTGTATAATTATCTTCACCATAAAATATACTGTTTGCGACTGCAGCATCGGCTGTATGAAGTGGAATATAATGAAATACCGTTAAAACTTCATTTTCTTTCAAATAATTAATAAGAGCCGATCTTTCTTCTATATTAAAGCATTTGATATAAAACATATGTGCATTATGGACCGCTTCTTGTGGTATGACAGGTAGCTTTATTATCCCCTGAAATTCAAGTATTTTTAATCGTTCATAATACAATTCCCAACTTTTCAATCTATCCTGGTTAATCACATCCGCGTCTTCTAACTGCGCAAATAAATATGCAGCATTTAGTTCGCTTGGAAGATAAGAACTTCCTATATCTACCCATGTATACTTATCTACTTGACCGCGGATGAATTTACTCCTATTTGTTCCTTTTTCTCGGATAATCTCTGCACGTTCCATGAATTTTTCATTTTGAATTAAGAGCGCACCGCCCTCACCCATAGAGTAATTTTTTGTTTCATGGAAACTGAAACAACCAAAATCTCCTATTGTACCTAATGCCTTTCCTTTGTATGTAGACATAACTCCTTGTGCGGCATCTTCTATTACATATAAGTTATAACGATTCGCTATATCCATAATTTCATCCATTTCACAAGCTACACCTGCATAATGAACTGGAACAATAGCTTTTGTTTTGTCTGTAATAGCAGCCTCGATTTTTTTTTCATCAATATTCATTGTATCTGGACGAATATCTACAAACACAATTTTTGCACCTCTAAGAACAAACGCATTAACTGTTGATACAAACGTATATGATGGAGCAATTATCTCATCACCAGGTTGAATATCAATCAGTATGGCTGCCATTTCTAAAGCGTGAGTACAAGAAGTAGTTAATAATGCTTTTGGTGTGTGAAATTTTAATTCAAACCATTCGTTGCATTGCCTTGTATAAGGGCCATCACCACTCAATTTTTGGTTAATCTCAATTGCTCTTTTTATATACTTAATTTCTGTTCCCGTAACAGGAGGCTTGTTAAATGGAATCATTTTAATACTCCTTTTATATAATAGTACCAGTGATCAATACTAAGAATCCGGTATCCATTCTTTATATATGCATTTAATGCATTTATATTTTTCCCTTGTGTAGATATTCTAATACGATTTATATTTTTCTTTATAGCTATATTATCTACATAAGATAAAAGTAATTGAGATATAGATTTCCCTTGGAATTCTGGTAGAACAGCCATTAAACCAATAGTGATTGTAGTACTATGAAAACGATAAGTAACAATTCCAGCCAGCTTTTCATTCTGAAAAAATCCAATTGCTTCATCGTCCATTTTGCCTACTATACTATTTAACACCCAAGTATTATAGAATTCATTTATTTTTTTCTCCGAAAAAATATTGTATCTAGTATTTCCACCAAATAAATCAAAGAAAACATCATCATATTGTTCTAATTCGCTTAATGTCAATGGTCTAAAATTACTTTTTTCAATATTAATTTTAGTGTGTACCTCTTTTTGTAGAGAAACTTTGCTTTCTTTGAAACTAAATCCTTTACACTCTAAATAATGAATAAATTCCAAATCATTAACTTTTGGTAATGCTTGGACCAAGCAATTTGTAGATGATATTTCTTCTACCTTCATATTCTTATGATTATTTAAATGGTAAACATCGATTCCCCAAAAATCTGAGTCCCATTGTAACTTTTCCATTTTATACCCCCACGAAAGTTTATACCTTTGAAGAAAATATTTTATCCCAATCTTTAACAAGCTTCTTTTCTGAGAACTGTTCTTTAACCCTAACAATATTTATTTTTTTCATTTCATCTGGCATGGGCCTAAAGATCCCTTGGCATTCTTTATTCAAACTATATACCTTCAATCCATGATCTTTACAGAATTTCCAAGTCGTTATATCATCACGAATGTATACTTTCTTGCCTAAACTAAGTAAAGTAGTTATATTTCCTACAGCCTGCTGTCTCTTATGATTAAATATAGCTACATTAACCATAGCTAAGATTTCAAGATATTTATCAAACGGCATAAACTCAGTCAACGGAATAAACCTCTCACCAAATAACTCCTTGCCTCGTTCAATTACAACTTTTGCATAGTGCGAATTCCCATAAGATAAAGGACAGATAATTGCAAAGTTCTTATCGTTAAA
The DNA here is from genome assembly GCF_051262635.1 of Oceanobacillus sp. CF4.6. Lineage (NCBI taxonomy): Bacteria > Bacillati > Bacillota > Bacilli > Caryophanales > Bacillaceae > Oceanobacillus > Oceanobacillus sp. CF4.6. The sequence goes on from NZ_JBIMEX010000003.1 coordinate 7,639, forward strand.
CTTGAATAGTTCATCAAATATTTCAATATGGTTATTTGAGGGGTCTGCAGAGTTACCGATTTGAATATATTTCTTGTCTTCATACTTATTTATTTTTGATAACTCATATTTTTTATATAAATTACTTGGATACAAAAACGAATAATAATATTCTCCTTTTGCCCCATACCACTGTTTAGCCAGTTCATAGTCCCCTTTTATATGGGTAATAATGCCTTTTAAATTTTTAATAACAACACTTCTAATTTTTTCTACCGTCCGTTGTCTTAACGTACTTTTCCTTTCGTTAAATTTATACAAGTCGGATCCCCAAATAATCCAATAACATTTCTTTAGTAAGAAAGGATGCAAAAATAGCAATAATAATATCCTTGTTTCAGGAAGGCTATGAAGTATGATTTTTTCTGATTGCAACATTTTTTTATACAATATCAATAAGCCTTTGTAACCTTTTATATACGTTATATTATTTGAAGTATAATCAAGATTTCTCATCCCATCTATGATTCTTATATTAAAATCATGAAATGCAGGGTTAAAATGTTTATTAATAAATATATTATATGGCTCTATAAATTTGTCTGTATTTTGAATATGTAATATTTTTTTCATATATACTCTCCATTACTTACGTACTTAAAAATGCATACTACATAAAACATATTATTTATAGTTACAACTTCTTTAATTCTAAAGTATATTTGTGCGTAGTTTCAACATATATATTATTATCGAAATAGTATAAATAACAAAATACAGTAGCATTAACATAAACTTATATATTTTATCTTTCTTTGTAAATACTAACATTTCCTTGAGAAGAATAAAGCTTCCTATACCTAATAACAGTTCAAGTCTAAGCGCTATTGTTTCTGCTCCCAAAAAATAGAAAAACGTAAATATTAATGAGCTTAATATTTGTGCATTAAGTAATAACCTATTAAATTCGCTCCTTAAAATATGTCTATAATAAATTAATAGAATAATTATTATTATAACATTAAAAAGTTTAGGGAGATATAACATTGAGTTCAGTGTTAGACTGTCAATAAAAGTAGTAGGATTATATGCACTGTCTATATAGCCTTGAAGTTTCAAAAAAAATCTGTTAGCTGTATCCATTTCAAGCAATAAAATATAATCAACTATATAATTTTTTAATAAAAAACCCATTAATGATGTTAAAACTCCTATACATACATACCTACTCATATTCCATTTCAATTTTAGTAAAGGAGTGATAACAAAAAATACTATACTAGAATAATGAAAAAATATGGAAATAAAAATTTTTAAAAAGTAAACTATTTTTTTTCCTCTTGAAAGTGAAAATAGAGCACTAATAAATATCGTCGCTGCAAAGAATTGTCTAATAACATCTAAAGGACCATATAGAACATGCATTAATAGAAATAGGAAAAAGGTTAAAAATACATGTTTTTTTTCTATATTAAAAATAATCTTACTTATAATAAGTAAAGGTATTAATGCTGATAAAAAAAAGAATGACTTATATGTAAAACCAAATAATTTGAGGTAAGATATCATTAGATTGAATCCCGGCTCAAGAGAATGCTGAAAAAGGTTCTTTAAAAAGTCAATATTAAATGTAGTAACTATATGCTGTTCAAATATAGCAATATATGAATTTGTATCCATCCCAATACTTCTTACGGACGCAAATAATGATATAAATAAGATTGAAATATATATAATTACTTTTTTAAAAGGTAAGCTGAATTTTTCTTCCGTTAAAGATAGAATTAAAAACATAAAAAATAAAACAATAATAATTATGTAGTCTCCGAGTATTCCAAACATATTTTACTCCTATTAATAGATATTTTTAATGTCTTTCTCCCCATATCAAATCATTTCATTGCTTGATAGGAGCCTTTATAGGCATAGGCCGAGTATGTCATGTTTTTTTAAACTTCCGCAAAAGAGGCTACCATGTAATCTTATACGATATACCAGACTCAAATATATTAAAACGGTCAGACATCTCGTAAATATAATCTTAATATTTTTCATAATCGACTTCTGCTTTCTTTAGAATCACATGGAAATATTCAATACAAGCATTATAATAGGGACTTCCTTTGTAGCAAAGGATTGAATCATATTATATGATTCAATCGCTTGTCCAAACACTTCACTTCTATATTGCGTACAAGACCCGAGTGAAAGATTATATTATCTTCTGGATTCCGCGCTTAATGAGCATTGTTCAGGGCTTAAATAATCCGTTCCATCGTCAGAGCGCTCGAGTGCTCAAATGAACTTCAAGAATTTTCTTAGAGTGCAGACCCATTACAGAAGCTAAATATGTCCATCCAATCTTATATTAGCAAAAAATAATATAAACTGTATTTATTCTTGCAATTCATACTTATTTACTCAAGTATTTTTTGTTGCTTTTTACAACCTTATATTGATGTTTAACTTTTTTAAACAAAAAAATAAGGTTGAAGTATTTAGAATTTAGAACCTCTATTCTATTCATCTTTAATTTAATATATGTTGTAACCACTTTTTTAATCCCAAGCTTATATGTTATCGAAAAAAGTAACATTGCTCTTCCACTAAGATTTATTACCTTTTGATCCTCTGCACTTAATTTAGATTTCACGAAATCACAGTAATTAATACGAACCTTTAATCTTGTATCAAAAACCGTTTCACTAGTGTTATTCGTTAGACTTCCTTTACCTTTAGTAACACAATAGATCACTTCATCTGTTGCATCAATTTTTTTCGAATAATAACCAATCTTTGCAGAAAACATAATGTCATTGGAAGCTATTACCTCATCGAACTGTATTTTGTTTTCTTTTATTAAGCTAACTCTAATAAGTTTAGACCAAGGGACTGGAAACTCATATCTTAATTTAAGTTCTGAAATTCTATCTTTGCTCTTGATATAATCTAATATCTTCTTTTCGTAATCTATATGCCTATTTGATTTGATTTTAGAATCTACTTCCATACTTGTAGGGGAAAAAAACACGACATCATTATCTGAATCAAAGTATTTTTCTATAGTTTGATAAAAGCCTTCAACAAAAAAGTCATCAGAGTCAGCAAAAAGAACCCATTTTCCGGTCATATGTTTCAATCCTATATTTCTACATACACCAGCACCTTTTTTATTAGTATCATTATATAAAAAACTCACATGTTTATACTCTTGACTAACTGTTAATTGATTATATATTTTAGAGTCTATAGTACTCTTGTCGTCTATAACAATGATTTCTATATTATCTAGACTTGGAATTGAATTCAATAGCTTTTCTAAAGTTTTCACAGAATTATAATGTGGAATGATTATTGATAACACTAAAAAATTTACACCTCAATTCTTGACACCCTTTCGAATATATTGTTCAGTTACTTGAAATTAATTTAGATTAGCTTCCAAATATTCAACAATTCTTTGACTTGCAAGTCCATCTCCATAAGGATTACTTGCCTTACTCATATTTTCATATTCATTTTTATCTTCCAGTAACAGTTTGAAATTACTATAAATAACATCTTCATCCGTTCCTACCAATTTAAGTGTTCCAGCTTTTATACCTTCTGGTCGCTCAGTAGTATCACGCATAACTAAAACTGGTTTACCTAAGCTAGGTGCTTCTTCTTGAATTCCACCACTATCAGTTAATATAAGATAAGATTGAGCAAGGAAATTATGGAAATCAAGAACTTCTAATGGTTCTATAATTCTTATTCTATTATTGTCCCCTAATATCTCATTGGCAGCTTCTCTTACAACCGGATTCATATGGATTGGGTATATCACCTTAATATCAGAATGTTCATCAACAATTCTTTTAATCGCCTTAAACATATTCCTCATCGGCTCCCCGAGGTTTTCTCTTCTATGAGCAGTAATCATAATCAATCGACTATCTGCTGCCCATTCAAGTTGTTCATGGGAATAATCTTCACGGACAGTTGTTTTTAATGCATCAATAGCAGTGTTACCAGTAACATAAATACTAGATGACTCTTTTCCTTCTTTTATTAAGTTTTCTTTAGACATTTCTGTAGGAGCAAAATTATATTTTGCCATTAACCCAACTGCTTGACGATTAAATTCCTCAGGGTATGGTGAATAAATATTATAAGTCCTCAAACCTGCTTCAACATGCCCTACTGGGATTTGCAAGTAGAAGCAAGCTAAAGAAGTAACAAAAGTTGTAGAAGTATCACCATGGACTAAAACAACATCTGGATTGACTTCTTCAAGAACATTTTTCATTTTTTCTAAAATATTAATTGTAACATCAAATAACGTTTGCTCTTCTTTCATAATAGACAAATTATAATCTGGCACCACATCGAAAGCATCCAGTACCTGATTCAACATTTCTCTATGTTGACCAGTAACACAAACAGTCGTGTCTAAATTGTCTCTCGTTTTTAATTCTTTAACTAACGGACACATCTTTATTGCTTCTGGCCTAGTTCCAAAGACTACCATTACGTTTTTATTCATTTTATCAACCAACTTTACTTTATATTTTATACGCTCCATCAAGTGTATATATATTTTTTGTATCAAGAATATGTTTGCCTTTGATTAGGTCAAAGTTTTCTTTAATATGATCATGTCCTACCATTATTACAAGTATTTCTATTTCATTTAAGAAATCTCCATAATCCATAAACTGATGTTCTACAATTCTTTCATGGATAAATGGGTCATAGACCTTTACTCCAAATGCCAAATGCTCATCCATTCTTTCTAATAATTGCAGTGTAGGACTTTCCCTTGTATCATCAACATTTTCTTTATAAGCTAGTCCATAGAGCCCTACTTTCGAAATGTCTTTTATATCATGTTCTCTCATTATATCTCTGATTCGTGATAGCACATGCGTGGGCATTGAATCGTTTGTTTTTCGAGCAGTCAAAATCAAATTTGTTAGGTCTGGATAATCCCCTACTAAAAACCATGGATCTACTGAGATACAATGTCCACCAACCCCTGGTCCTGGTTGAAGTATATTTACTCTGGGATGTTGATTTGCAATTCTTATAATTTCATATACATCCATAGAATCTACATGACAGATTTTAGCTAACTCATTTGCAAAGGCAATATTAATATCTCTATAAGTATTTTCTACAACTTTAGACATTTCTGCTGATCTAATATCCGTAATAATTATTTCACCTTCGCAAAAACTTTCATATAATCCTTTTATTTTTTCTCCAATCTCAACATTGTCTGTACCTATCGTTCTTGAATTGTGTTCAAGTTCATATATCATATTTCCGGGAATAATTCTTTCAGGAGCATGTAATATATGGACATCCTCGCCAATTAAAATGTTTCTTTTTTCAATCTCTGGTCTAATATATTTATCAATTGTTCCTGGTGAAACAGTTGATTCTATTATTATTTTTGCTCCTTTATCACATACCTCTAAAACACTATGTACTGCTGAGATAACATATTTTGGATCTAGCTTTTTGCTCTCCTTAATATAAGGAGTCGGAACTGCAATAATGTATGTATGCGTCTTTTGATATTCCGATGAAAACTCAATTCCATTTTCTATAGCTTTATTAAATAATTCAGGCATACCCTTTTCTTCAAATGGTAGTTCTCTATTATTTAACGTTTCCACTAAATCACTATTATAATCTGTTCCTACTACCTTCAAACCACTTTCACCTAATATAAGTGCTGTTGGTAGTCCAATATAACCTAAGCCTATAACATTAATCATTGACATTTATTATTTCCCCTTTCACAACTATAAAACTAGCATAATAATCATGGTTACAAATTCATATACATATCTTGTACTCTCTTTTTCATATTTGTCCATGAATATTCTTTAAAAGCTTCTTTCGAATTTGCTTTAAATTGATTCAACAAATTTTTATCATCTATTAAATATTTGAGTGTATTACTGAATTCATCTTCACTATAATTAATAGAAAAACCTATTTTTTCTTTTTCAACGAGTGAATCTATACCTGTACCCTTAGCTACAATGATAGGTAAACCAAGCATCATAGCCTCATAAACTTTGTTAGGGGCTGAATATGTATGATTCGGTACCATTGGATTATAAATTGCGAACATCACATCACATTGAGAATATAACTTTAAAGCATTTTCATAGCTAATTCGACCATAGAACAAAATATTGTTATAATCGGCAGCCGCTTCTTTTATAATTTTTTCTTCATTACCAAAACCTGCAATTTTTAAAGTTATATGAGGATTATTTTTAGTGAAACTTATCACTTCCTTTATGAAGCGAGTTTCAGTCAACCCTCCAACATAACCTATTGTTAATGTACTTAAATCGTCTTCTATATTTTTCTTAGTATTTTCACTAATAGTTTTCAATTTAAATTTTTCGACTGGTGAATTATGGATAACATATAACTTTTTAGGGTGACTTCCCTTTATTTGTTCCTTACGTTCTTCTGTACAGATAACAGTTGCATCAGCCTTTGATATAACAAGATGTTCTAGCTTCCTTACATATTTTTTAAAAGCTGAAGGAATTCCTTGTCTACTATCAACATAAAAGTCTGCGATGTGATAAATTATTTTTTTTTTCATAAACATTGAACATATTAAAGCAGGTAAACCTGAATCCAAATCAAATGCATGTATAGCATCAAATTTATTTTTGTTTTTCAATAACCAAAGTAATGTAAATAACTGATAAAACACAAGTTGAAAAAGATTCCTTACTCCCCTCCCAAACCCTGTTTTAAATTCCATTTCATAATTTGGTATTGTCTGCTCTTTGTATTTAAATGGTTTATAGGAAAACTGACCACTTTTACTATTACTAAATCTACTTCTTGTAAGTGTAAATGGTTTCATCTCTAAATCTATTAAGGCATCTATTATTCTAAAAATACCAGCATTACTTTCTGCTTCTGCATTCCTTATTATACATACTCTCATATCCTAACATCCTTTATGCTTTAAAATCCATTTCAATGTATAAAATGATTTATCTGTAACTTTAAGGTATTAACTTCACACTAGTAAAACTAAATATAAATTCCTTTACCTACTTCCCTTAAGGCCCACACTCTCTATTACATCGACTAACTTCATCGTTAATTTTTTATATTCGTATTCTTTTGCTCCATCTCTAGCATTCTGTCCTAACGAGTTATACTGATCTTCGGACATATATTTTATTTTTAAAATTGCACGCGCCAATTCTTCAGGTTTACTTTCTTCTAACTCAATACCACAGTCAAATTTATCAATTATAGAGTAGCCCATTTTCACAGTGGATATAATGGGCTTTCCTGAAGCCATATACTCAAATAACTTGTTTGAGCTATTGCCCCTTGACCAATTATATTTTGTTTGAGAATAATTTAATATGTTAACTGATGATTTGCTTAATACATAAGGCATATACTTTTTATCTACATACCCTTTCATCTTAACGTTACTTAAACCCTCTTCAATAACACGTTTCTTTAAGTAATCTAATTGATTTCCATCACCATAAATTAGAAATTGAATATTATCATTATCGTTTAATAATTTCGCTGTATCAAGAATATTTCCCACATTATTAACAGGACGTATCGCACCTGTATAAACAACATTAAACTTACCACTATGTAAGTCATTATCTTGTAAAGCGTTATTTTCAATTTGTCTATTAAAACTGGGAATATCAACTCCGTTATTTATATAATGGCTCTTACTTAAATCGATTTCACCACCCTGATCTATTGTCCAATTTCTTTCTATGAGGTAGTCCTTATCTCCCTCTTTTAAAAAAATTAAAGCATCCGCTCTTTTATAAAGCCAATGTTCTCCAGCTATTAAAATCTTTCCTAAAATACTATTTTCTTTAGACTTTCCAAAAGCAAAAATAGCTTCTGGCCACAAATCTCGAATTTCACAAATACAAGGGACATTAAATTTTTTCGCGATTCTAATTCCCGCAAGCAAAGATAAAGGATGTGGAGACGAGGCTATAATTGCATCAGGCCTCCCATGCTTTTTAGAGTTTTCCTTTGTTACTAGAAACAATTTTCTATAATAAGCAATCATATTCTTTACTCTTGCTAAGGTATTTTTCACAGAGGATGGAGTATTTACAAATACAAATGAAACATCTGAATGATCCTCTTCAATAAATAACTTTTTATCATGAATTAAGTTAACATCAGAAAAATGGAGATAAGAAGCCGCAAAAACTGTAGTTTTATAACCTTGATTTTGCATATTTATTGCGAAATTATATGGTCTTGTAAAACCATTCATAGTTGGCGGGGTTGCATAGTGATGAAAAACCCAAACATTCTTATAATCTTTCTTTTCCCCCATAAATTATCACCTGTATTCCTTTTCTGTTTTTAATATAGATTCCTGAAATGAAATAGTTTCATAATTAAAATCTTTTTCATTTAAAGATTTCAATTCATCTATTGAGATTTTTTCATCATAAATCAGTGTGCCGAACACCTTTCTAATATTCCCTGACAAGTAAAGTCCAATTCTTACTAGCCAGTTCAAATAATTTGTGGCTATAATTTTCCTATTATGAGCCTGTGAAATATGGCTTACTAATTCAGTAATGTTTACATAATCTTTATTCTGCGGGAAATATGTCCCTTCTTGATTTTTATCAATTATTATCTTTATAAAAGCAGATAAATTATCTATATATATCATACTTCTTTTATTACCGAAGTCAGGAAAAATAGGAGTTATCTTTGCAACCTTTACTAGTTTGGGATAATTCCCTTTACAATTTTCTCCGTATATCATTGGTGGACGTAATACTGCAACTTTAAAATTGTCATGCTTTAAAGATTTAATAAGTTGCTCTGCTTGAAGTTTAGATTTCCCATAATTACTTCTTGGCTCAGGTTGTGTCTCTTTCTTTATGACACCTGTCTCCAAACCATAAACACTCATAGAACTTAAAAACACAAAGTGATTAACATTCTCATTTTTTGCTTTTGTTGCAATTTCATATGCTAAATCTCTGTTCACTTTATAGTATTGCTCTTTATTTTCTTTTGTTTCTTTAAGGTGTGCAATTCCCGCAACATGTAACACAACATCATATTTAGCAAAATCATACTCTTTCCAGGAATCATCTCTCACACTAATTTTGTTTACTTCAAACTCACCAGGATAGTTCTCTAGCCAAGTTTCAAAGGAATTCCCTACATAACTATTCTTACCAGTGATTAAAATCTTTTTCATTTACCAATCTTCTCCTTATCACTAGCAATTTCTTTCTTAGTAGTTATTCCCGTTCCACCTTCTACAACACCATCACTTTTCACTACACTAACGATTGTTCCAACAAAACACTTAACATCCATCCAAAAACCAATCTTCTTTATGTACTCTCCATCCAATCTTGCTTTTATATCAATAGGAAGCTCATCTCTTCCATTAATCTGAGCCCAACCAGTCAAACCCGGCAAAACATCATTAGCACCATACATATCACGTTCCGCAATTAAATCGTACTGATTCCACAAAGCTGGCCTTGGACCAATAACACTCATATCACCAACAAAAATATTCCAAATCTGCGGAAGCTCATCTAAAGAAGTTTTTCTTAAGAATTTACCTACCCTCGTAATATACTGATCTGGATCACCAAGTAAATGAGTTGGCGTATCCTTCGGTGTATCAATTTTCATTGTCCTGAATTTCAATATATTAAAATGCTTTTTATCAATACCCACACGTTTTTGCTTAAATAAAACTGGACCTCTTGAATCTATTTTTATCGCAACAATAAGAAGCATTATTATAGGGGACAATATAATCATTCCAGCCAAAGACAAAATAATATCTAGTAATCTTTTAATTCTCAGATACATTTCATTAACTCCCTTAAAACTTTAATTAGTAAAATAGAAAGTAATTAAAATTAGATATTCTCTCACTTCAACTAACTGCTAATCTACTAACATATTATTTATTATTGTTTCAAAATACAGCCATTAGCCTCTTGGATGCTCAGAGGCTGAAATAGCTCTTTTTAATTCACCTTAGCTCTCAACTCATTAATCTTTTGAACAAGATACTCATACAACTCATCCTTCATCTCCGGATTCTCCAAAGCAAAATCAATAGTAGTCTTCACAAACCCTAACTTCTCCCCAACATCATACCGCTTACCCTCAAAATCATATGCATACACCTTCTGAATCTCATTCAACATCTGAATCGCATCCGTCAACTGAATCTCTCCACCAGCACCAACCTGTTGCCTATCAAGAAAATCAAAGATCTCCGGAGTAAACACATAACGTCCCATTATAGCTAAATTAGAAGGAGCAGTACCTTGTTTCGGTTTTTCAACAAAGTTATTCACTTGATAACGTCTGCCTTCAATCGTACTTGGATCTACAATACCATAACGATGAGTTTGATTGTCTGGAACTTGTTGAACACCAACAACCGAACTCTGTGTTTCTTCGTATTGTTGAATTAACTGTCTAAGACATGGTGTCTCAGCCCTTACAATATCATCACCTAATAATACGGCAAATGGTTCATTGCCAATAAATTTACGAGCACACCATACGGCATGTCCTAATCCTTTAGGTTCTTTTTGCCTTATGTAATGGATATCTACATTGGATGCTTGGTTTACTTTTTCCAGCAACTCAAACTTTTCCTTCTTTATCAGGTTGTCTTCTAATTCAAAGTTATGATCAAAATGATCTTCAATCGCACGTTTCCCTTTACCCGTAACAATAATAATATCTTCTATCCCAGACTCAATTGCTTCCTCAACAATATATTCAATAGTTGGTCGATCAACAATAGGCAACATTTCTTTCGGCATTGCTTTTGTCGCAGGTAAGAACCGAGTACCCAGACCCGCTGCTGGGATGATTGCTCTTTTAATTGTTTTCAATATAAGTACCCCCATAAATAATAAAGATTAACGTATCCTAATTATGCTTTCGCCATCAATCTCCGCTCCGCAAAAACAATCCCCATCAACTCTTCTTTAAGTTGCACAGCATCATAACAATCAAATTTTTCAATAAGGTTTAGCAACAACGCAGCATCCACCTCAACCGTCCGCCCAACATAAATCTTCTCATAAACAGCATCCGGGTGAACTTCACCTTCACCAAGCAATTCCTCATACATCTTCTCCCCAGGCCGTATCCCGGCAAACTCAATCGGAATCTCATCCTCCGTATAGCCAGAAAGCTTAATCAGGTTTCTCGCAAGGTCAACAATCTTCACAGGCTCACCCATATCCAGGACGAAAATTTCTCCACCTTTTGCAAGTGTTCCTGCCTGAATCACAAGCCTAGACGCTTCTGGAATCGTCATAAAGTAGCGCGTCATATCCGGATGGGTAACCGTAACCGGCCCGCCTCTTTCAATCTGCTTTTTAAAGAGTGGAATAACACTACCACGACTTCCTAGTACATTACCAAATCGTACGGCGACAAATTTCGTCTTGCTGCGGCTTGCCAGGTCCTGAACAACCATTTCTGCAACACGTTTTGATGCACCCATGACGTTAGTTGGGTTGACTGCTTTATCGGTAGATACCATGACAAACTTATTGACACCGAATGCATCGGCAGCTTCTGCGACATTTTTCGTACCGATAATATTGTTTTTCACCGCTTCATGCGGGTTATATTCCATTAATGGCACATGTTTATGTGCTGCTGCATGGTAAATAATTTCCGGTTGATGCTGATCCACGAGGCCAAATATGCGCTCACGATCCTGCACATCACCGATTATCGGAATAATCTCTGTTTCCGTATCGCCATAGACACGTTTTAGTTCCATATCAATGTTATAAATACTGTATTCCCCGTGTCCCACGAGTACTATTTTCTTCGGAGTGAAGCGCATGAGTTGGCGGCAGATTTCGGAGCCAATCGATCCACCTGCACCAGTAACCATTACAGTATTCCCAGTGACATACTCGGATATGATGTCGATATCCAGTTTGACCGGCTCTCGACCGAGCAGATCTTCTACTTCCACATTTTTCAGATGGCTGACAGATACTTTTCCTGTCATGAGATCCTCGATTTTTGGAATCATTTGTACTTTTGCATTCGTTTTATTACATTGTTCAACAATTTTCTCCAGTTGCCCATTACGAAGGGACGGAATCGCAATAACAATATGCTCAATATCAAGCTTTGTAGCAACTTCTTCGATTTCGGATGTTGTACCTGCTACAGGCAGATTATACACCTGCATTTTTTGTTTGTTAATGTCATCATCCACAAATGCTACCGGACGTAAATCGGTGTTACTATTTTCATTTCGGAGTTGACGAGCAATCATTGCACCAGCAGCACCGGCACCGACGATCAATGTCCGTTTTTGTGTACTATCCTTATTGATGTATCGATCACGGAAAATGCGCCACATGAATCGGGATCCACCAATTAAGATGATATGCAGCATCCACGTGATGAGCAATGCTCTTCTGTAGACTGCACCATTTACAAGTAACTGTACCACACCGGTAGCGATGATCGAGAAGGTGATCGCTTTTACGATCGTTACGAGCTCGCCTACACTCGCATATGCCCAGACCTTATTATACAGCTTATAAATGAACGCAAAGATATGATGAAAGATTAATAGTGCAACCGCGCTAATAATAAGTTCATTTGTAAGCAAAACGTTCGGATAGGATGGATAGATTACCCAGAACGCAATAAATATCGCCGTACTGACAATAATCGAATCCAGTGTGATCAGCGATAGTAGTCTCTTACGATAGGACATGTATCAAAAGCCCCTTTCCATGTTGTTCTCATTCTTAAAAATGGGTTCCAGTATTCTATCAGAACTGCTACTATTCGACATAATTCTATTAAGATATTCTACCACATTTTTCCTACCTTTGATGTTAAGTTTTCGATAAATATTACTAATATGTACTTTAACCGTTCCTTCTGTAATTCCCATACACTCCGCTATTTCCCGATTACGCAGATTTCGCCTCAAGTAATAGGCAACTTCCGCTTCCTTTACCGATAATTCCACACCACTTGCAGCAAGCCGCTTATGAAAGAAGTCGTAGTTATCATGCTTTAACTCAACCAATCGCTCAATAAGTACCTCGTGCAGCGTTTGCAGCATGGCAAAATGAGCATTCTGTACAGATCGAATGGCATCCATTACTTCCGCAAGATGATTATAATGCTTTTCAATGATACCATCTCCACCCGCCTCAATGATATGGGAAAAATTACTTGGTTCAGAAGTGTTTACTAGTGTGATGATCTTCACTTCCGGTATCAGCTCTTTGATTTGGAAAATCGTTTCTACGGTATCATTTATAGGTGTGGAGTCTGTGTCCATCACAATAACTTGTGGGTCCAATTCCTTGGTAATTGCAACGGTATTTTTCGTTACATAAATACGTCCCATTAGTTCTATGCCTGATTCGCCCTCCATCCGCTGTGTTAGCGTAATGGAGAAGGGAATCCTACTTATATACGCAAGTTTAATCATGCTTCTTCTCCGCCTATCCATCTCCATTAAAGAGGGTCTAAAGTCTCCGTGAAAAAGATATATTCACATAGTACTATAGAGGCAGTCATGTTATTAGTGACTTTCGACAAAAAAAGTAATAAATAGTCAATAATCCTTATTTGCTTCTGCTATCCGTTTAAAAAAGGCAATCGCCTTTGCTCGATTATGAATCTCCAGCTTATTATAAATCTCACTAATATAATTTTTAACTGTGCCTTCACCAAGAAACAATTTGTTAGCGATTTGGTTATTCGAATAGTTTCCCATTAATAAATATGCGATCTCAATCTCACGCTTCGTGAAGTTGTAACCAATTCGTTCCATTGCTAGTGCGAAGATTTGTTTCTTGCTCATCGTTAGTTTACGTATGCGTCTTGCTAGTATTCTAGCAACATCACCAGAAAACACAATTTCCCCACCATGGGCCATTCGAATCGTATCAATCAGCCGATCCGCATGAAGTGCTTTGATTAAAAAACCGTCTGCCCCAACACTAATAGCCGAAATGACCAGTTCTTCTTCCGCCTTGGTGGTGAGGAACACGACCTTTACTTCCGGATAATTCTCCTTCAGATAATATGCCGTTTGTATTCCATCCATATCCGGCATATGAATATCCATTAGCACGACATCAGGCCTGAGTTGCTCCATCTGTTGGATAGCCATTTCTCCATTATGTGCTGCCCCGATCACTTTTATATCGTCTGTGCGCTCAATGATTGCTTCTACCCCATCACGAAACAATCGTTGATCATCTACTACGATTATATTAATCAACTAAATTTCCCCTTTTAAACGTATTGTCTCTGCTCCCCTAACGTTTTCTCTTTATCTCTATTTTATAGTAAGGGATGTACAAGAACACGTACATCCCACAGATTGCCCGTATACATCTAAAAAAGCCCGAGAAACTTCTTCTTTTTAACCTGTGCCGGTTCCATTCGATTCACATTCATATTGTCCAATAGCAGCTGGCTGTTTTCCAAAAACATATAAAAATAGTCACTGCCATATTCGTTTTTTAATTCGTGAAATGCCTCGTCCATACAAAATCCCCGTGTTGTAGTATTATGTGCATCGGATGCGATAAAATGTGTAAGGTTAGCTTCTACGAGTTGATGTGAAAACTTTTGAATATTTTTTCCGAATTTACCGACAAGACTTGCTGCGGTAACTTGTGTAAGCGCACCATTTTTTACAAATTCATAGAGCCTGGAAGGATGCTCGATTAATTCCTGATTCCTCTCGGGGTGAACAATGATAGGAGTATAGCCTGCTACCTGTATATCAAACAGCATCTGACTGGAGTACCTTGGTACATTAGCTGAGGGAAATTCAACAAAAAGGTATTTCGTATGATTCAAAGAAAGTAATTTCCCATTTTTTATATCCTCAATCATTTCACCGTTAATACGGGTTTCTTGACCTGGAATTACAGTAAGCGGAATATCTTCTGTCACCAATAATTCGCTTAATATTTGAACATTATTCTTAATCGATGCGCGCTCATTATCGTATTTGCCATTTTTATTGTGAGGGGTTGCAATAATGGTAGTTATCCCTTGCGATACTGCTTCTCTTGCCATTGCAAGGCTGTCTTCTTCTGTTTTTGCACCATCGTCTATCCCGGGTAATATATGGGAATGTATATCGATCATTGCCAATCACACCTCTCTATTAATCAATTTCTGAAAATATAGTTATATAATTAAATTCTATTATACTTGACATACTAGTTTCCTACAATATAATCCAATTTTTTATCTTAACAAAATTTTACATTTCCCCCAATTTAGTATTCATAAAAATGAAAAACTCTCTGCGGATAATCACAGAGAGCTCTTACAATCTAATTCGTACCATAATAGTAATAATAATTAGAAGCTTTCTTCTCACGCCCGTTTAAAACAGTTCCCAGTAATTTTGCTTGAGCCGGCTCCAATATTTCTTTCGCCTTATTGGCTGCTTCCAAATCGGTATGCTTGCTACGAACAACAAGTAGAGTTCCATCTACAATGTTAGCCAGAATCTGCGCATCCGTCACGGCTAATACTGGCGGTGTATCGAAAATAACAATATCATACGCTGCGGTTACTTCCTTTAAGAACTCAGCCATCTTTCTTGATGCCAATAACTCAGATGGATTCGGTGGGATTGGTCCACATGAGATGACATCTAAATTATCAACATCTGTTCGATTAACGGTTTCATCCAACGTATTTTGTCCAACGAGTATATTACTAAGTCCCCTTAAGTTATCAAGGCGGAATGTGTAATGTACCGTTGGTTTCCTGAGATCCGCATCAATGAGAAGTACTCTTTTACCTGTTTGGGCATAAACAACTGCCAGGTTTGCAATCGTCGTCGATTTCCCTTCACTTGGTCCGGAAGATGTAACAAGTAAGGATTTTATATCATTATCTACGGATGCATATTGTATATTTGTCCGAATCGTACGGTATTGTTCAGAAACAGGTGATTTCGGATTCAGCTTTGTAATGAGATTTCTCATCTTATTGCCTGGTCTAGATTGATTTTTCTTGCGCGCCATCAAAGCCACTCCTTCGCTTACGACTTGATTGGAAATTGAAATGATTCCCTCTGATATCCTCTTCTTCTACCCACGAGATAACACCAAGTATAGGCAATCCTAATTTATTCTCTACATCATCTTCTGTCGTTATCGTATTATCAAGGTATTCGAGTAAGAATGCGATCCCTACACCAACCATCGCTCCTAAGACAATTGCAATTGCAATGTTCAGGATTGGATTCGGAGCAACTGGCGATGGATTTGGGCTTAGTTGTGCTTCATTTAGAATACTAACGTTATCTACATTCATAATTTCAGGAATTTCGTTCTGGAAGATTCCTACAGTCGTATTGGCAATATCCACAGCTGTTGCAGGATTTTCGTCTGTTGCGGTTACCGTAACGACCTGAGAACTATCTGCACTAGAAACTTGAATCTTTTCTCCTAGGGCTGCAGAAGAATAAGGTAGATTTAATTCTTCAACAACATCATCTAAGATGGCAGGACTTTTAATTATGATGTTATACGTATTAATCATTTGAACGTTTGTTTGTATATTGTTTGTATTATATTGAGTTGGATCCTGCAGCTCTTGATTTACAATAAACTGTGAGCTCGATTGATAGGTAGGTGTTAAGACAAAATAACTTATAATTGCAGCGACAAGCGCAGCGCCAAACACAAATGCTAATATCATTAATAAGCGCTTCTTCACAACCCCGAAAATCTCTTTCAGGGAAATCGTTTCTTCCATTTCGGTACCCCCAATAATTTTTTGTTTGTCTAAGATTGTAGAATTATATATATCATTTCACTACTTTTTGACATTACAATATGGAATTATATCATATTAAAGTTTGAGAGAGTATGTTTTTTTGAAATATTTACGATTATTCTATATTTTTATGGGGGTACTGTAGAAGATTTTCATAGGTATATTACAAAAAGTTTACTAATGTCCGTTAGAGTAAAATTTTTATAGGAGAACAAAGAAGAGTCTAGCAAGCGGAGCGCGGTAGTTTAAAGATGAAAAAGAGGACCTTCATTTGTATAGTTATAGTTCACCACAAACAACAACTATAGAAAGAGTTAGAACAAATAACATACCGTGCATTACAGGAAAGTTTTTCTCAAGTGATGGCACAAACGCTGCTGGAATTAGATGATGCGATTGCTTCAGGGAGAGATAAGAGTAGATTTTATTTAAAGGATAGAAGAACATTAAAGTTTGAATCTGTCTTTGGGCAGGTGGAACTGAAAAGAAATTATTATCAGGATAGAGAAACTGGAAAGTACGTCTAAACTATACAAAATAAGGGACTTTAATAAAACTCCCACAAGTACCTGACTCAATCCAAATGTCCTATCTATCTATAATTTTTTCGATATCGGAGCTATACTAATGGTATTTTCTGTTAGGTATTGGATAAACAGAAACACATTGCCAAGGATGGTAACGGCTTGAGATCGTGGTGGGGGTCAGGCAGCTGCATTCCCAGAAAACGATATCTATTGCATCACATTAATCCCTACGAAACAAATCCCTCGTATACACCTTATCCGTTACTTCACGTAAATCATCAGATAATCGATTAGCGATGATCACATCTGATACGCGCTTAAATTCTTCAAAGTCATTCATTACTTTAGAATTGAAGAATATCTCCTCATGAAGTGTTGGCTCATATACAACAACCTCAATACCTTTCGCTTTAATACGCTTCATCACTCCTTGGATAGCTGATTGTCTAAAGTTATCAGAGTCCATTTTCATCGTAAGTCGATAGATACCTACTACGTGAGGATTCTTCTTACTAATCATTTCGGTAATATGGTCTTTTCTTGTTCTGTTCGCATCAACAACAGCCGTCATTATATTATTAGGCACGTCCGAATAATTCGCTACTAACTGTTTTGTATCTTTAGGAAGACAGTAGCCACCATACCCAAAGGAAGGATTATTATAATGGTCTCCAATTCGTGGATCTAGTCCCACGCCATCGATAATTTGCTTACTGTCTAATCCTCTTACCTCTGCATAAGAATCGAGCTCATTAAAAAATGTTACTCTCATGGCAAGGTATGTGTTGGCGAATAATTTAATTGCTTCCGCTTCTGTTGCGTTTGTATACAACACAGGGATATCTTCCTTCATCGCTCCTTGAACGAGCAAGTCTGCGAATACTTGAGCTCTATCTGATTGTTCACCAACGATGATACGTGAAGGGTATAAGTTATCGTACAAAGCTCTCCCTTCCCGTAAAAATTCAGGTGAAAAAATAAGATTATTTGTTGCAAATTTCTTTTTTATTTTTTCTGTGTAACCGACGGGAACGGTTGATTTGATTACCATTACCGCATCTGGATTAATCGATAGCACATTAGCAATAACAGCCTCAACCGTGCTAGTATCAAAATAGTTTTTTTCCGGATCATAATTTGTTGGTGTAGAAATAATAACGTACGCTGCATCTTTATACGCTTTGTAATTATCTGTTGTTGCAGTCAAGTTTAGTTCCTTCGCCAAATATTCCTCGATTTCATTATCACTGATTGGCGATTTTTTGTTATTAATCATATCTACTTTTTCTTGCATGATATCAAGAGCTGTTACTTCATGATGCTGAGCCAATAATATAGCATTTGATAATCCAACATAGCCTGTTCCTGCGATTGTGATTTTCATTATTGCTTCGACCTTCTTTCCTTGTGCTGACGTTTACAGCCCCTGTGCCTTGCATGAATGTTTATTTTGTTCTCTTGTACAATAGCATAAAACACAGCTACCTTTTGTCGAAGACAGTCACTTTACAATAATAAAATAAATTTAACTCTCATCGATTCTGGAAGGATGTAGATCTTCGGTTTAGTGATTGAAGGCGGCGGGGGTTGGGAACTGCATCCGACATAAAATGACAAAATCCGGGAAGTGACAGGCACCTGCATTGCGAATATTGGCGAACTAAAACACGCATGTATATTACAAAGAGATTACAAATGTCCTATCAATCTATGATTTTTTACATAGAGGAGCTATACTAATGTTAGTTTCTGTTAGATTTTGGATAAACAGAGATACATTTCCAAGGATGGTAACGGCTCGAAATTGCGGACTTCGTTTTTGGGACGCGTATTTCTTAGGTTACAGGAGTTGGACAACAGGGGGAAAGAAAAGTGACGAATAAGAAAATATTTATGTCGGTTACTGCCTCAGCAGCTATTGCATCAGCATTCTTTGCGGTAGACGAAGCAGAAGCAGCATCATATAAAGTTCAACGTGGGGATTCACTTTGGTCTATCGCACAGAAACATAGTACAAGCGTATCGGCTTTGAAATCCGTCAATAGTCTAACATCTGACATCATTTTCCCGAATCAGGTCATTGAAACAGACCGCAGTACAGTGTCAACGTCAGGAACAAACTCTAATTCTACTACTATATCTACTAATACATCTACTTCCTATACAGTTAAAAGTGGGGACACCTTAAGTGGCATCGCCTCGAAACATAATATTTCTCTATCGAACTTGATGAAATGGAATAACTTGAATACGACTTTGATTTATCCAGGGAATAAACTCTCTGTAAGTAAGGATGGCGGATCGACTGCTAGCACTCCTACAACGACGACTGAGAAGCCTTCAAGTACAGTTGGTTCCACATCTGTTTATATCGTTAAATCCGGGGATACGTTATCTCGCATTGCATCACAAAATGGCGTAACGGTATCTAACTTGAAATCATGGAACAGCTTGAAATCCGATTTGATCTTGATTGGACAGAAATTGAATATCGGTGGCACTGCTTCAACTACGAAGCCTGTATCCAGTAGCAGCGCGACCAAAGCACCTGCAGCAGATGTGGATTACAATGTGGACAAATTGATCAGTGTGGCAAAAGCCCAGATTGGCACGCCATATGTATGGGGTGGCACAACTTCAAGCGGTTTTGATTGCAGTGGTTTCATCTATTACGCATACAAACAAGCCGGCATGGACATCAGCCGCACATCCGCACAAGGATACTTTGATCGTTCATATTATGTAGGCTCCCCACAAGTAGGAGACCTCGTATTCTTCGAAGGTACATATAAAGCAGGAATCTCTCATATGGGAATCTATATTGGAAACAACCAAATGATCCAAGCCGGCTCCAGTGGCGGCGTACAGATTACAAGCTTAGATAATTCTTATTGGAAGAGTCATTTTGATAGTTTTAAGCGGTTTTATTAAATAAATGGTTTGTGGGAAGGAACTCTAGCGAGGGCTGGGGTTCTTTTTTTTGTGTGGGTGGGGAAGCACGGGGTTGCGCGACTTCGGAGGAGGACCGCGCAACTTTCGAGGGGTATTGCTCAACTTCGGACGTGGACCGCGCGACTTTCGGGGATTATTGCGCAACTTTGGACGGGGGTTGCTCAACTTCGGCCGGGGTTCGCGCGACTTCCGGAGGTTATTGCTCAACTTCGGATGGGGATTGCGCGACTTTCCGGATTTATTGCGCAACTTCGGATGGCGATCGCGCAACTTCGGATGGCGATCGCGCGACTTCGGGCGGGTTATTGCGCGACTTCGGCCGGGGGTTTGCGCGACTTTCTGGCTTTATTGCTCAACTTCGGCCGGGGTTCGCGCGACTTTCGGGGCTGTTTTCCTTACCTTAATAATTATTTAAGAATTTAATTTTATCAGTTTTAAGATAGGCGATTGTAGTCTATCATTCCTTTTCTATGAATTTTTCAGGTTGATAAAACCTATTAAACAGATATAATTACTAATAGAAAGGAGAGAGAAAATGAGAAATAAGTGGAAATATATTTGGTCATTTATGTTATGCCTTTTGATCGGATTAGGTATATACAGCAGTGCAGCGTCAACGGAAAATAGTGAACCAAGTAAAGGAACCATTACCTTTGCTGATGCTGGGTGGGATAGTCTGCTCGTACATAACGAAATAGCAGGATTCATTGTTGAAAACGGCTATCATTATAATTTTGAAGTTACGAACGGTTCTTCCGCTGCGACATTTACAGGTCTTCGAACAGGGGAAATCGATGTTTATATGGAGCTTTGGTTCAACAACCTCAAAGAACCCTATTTGGAGGCGCAAGAAGCTGGCGAAGTGGTCGAACTTGGGACTAATTTCACAACAGATATGCAAGGTTTTTTTGTGCCGACGTTTGTCATTGAAGGGGATCCAGAAAATGGGATTGAACCGATGGCACCGGATTTAAAAACAGCTGAAGACTTAAAAAAATATCCGGAGCTGTTTCAAGATCCGGCAGATCCGTCTAAAGGAAGAATTGTTGGTGGACATAGTGGTTCCGTTGCTCAGGAAATCATGAAGCAAAAGGTTCAAACATATGGTCTTGATGAATATTATAATTACTTTTCACCTGGATCTGCAGGCGCAACAAGTGCATCCATCGAAAAGGCATTTAAGAATTTTGAGCCATGGGTTGGTTATTACTGGTCACCAACATGGATTTTGAGTAAGTATGAAATGACGCTTTTAATCGAGCCCGAGTATGAGCCAGAGATTTGGAATGAAAATTATGGAACAGCCTTTCCGGAAAATCAAATCTATATTGTTTCGCATAAAGATCTTCCCCAACGGGCTCCAGAAATTACTGAATTTCTCGGAAACTATCAAACAACGAATGAATTAACAGGGGAAGCGCTGCTATACATGCAAGAAAATAATGCAAGCGCAAAGGAAGCTGCACAGTGGTGGCTGAGCGAACATGAGGATTTGTGGAGAGAATGGGTTCCGAGTGATGTTGCTAAGAACGTAAAATCAGCTCTATAAAACAGAATAGAAAGTGAGGTGAGAGGTTGTACCTAGCAACCTTTACATATGTTTGAATACCCAGAAAATCTAACCTACCATTTTGGTAATTATATAAGCGATATTGTTGATTGGCTGACGGTACATTGGAGTGGCTTCTTTGATGGGATTTCATCTGGACTTTTATGGATGCTTCTTCATTTAAATGACTTTCTCACGTGGGTCCCTTGGTGGTACTTTATTTTAACGGTATTTTTATTGGCTTGGCAATATAAATCGGTGTCATCAGGGATTCTGTATACGTTATTTTTACTATTGATTTGTACTTTTGGTCTATGGGATATGACGATGTTCACGTTAACGATGGTCATGGCGAGTGTGGCCGTCTCTGTCATTATTGGGATACCACTCGGCATCGTCATGGCACTGAATAAACGATTTGAAGTCCTTTTCAAACCGGTACTTGACGCCATGCAAACCATGCCAACGTTTGTTTATCTCATTCCGGGTATCTTTTTCTTCGGATTAGGGCTCGTTCCAGGTGTCATATCTACCATTATTTATGCATTGCCACCGATTATCCGACTGACGAACCTCGGAATCCGCGGCGTTCCAAAAGAAATGGTAGAAGCCGGTTTATCATTTGGCGCGACCAAATGGCAATTATTAAAAAAACTACAGTTACCACAAGCACTACCTACCATCATGCTTGGCGTCAACCAAACAACGATGATGGCACTTGCCATGGTTGTCGTCGCCTCCATGGTCGGTGTGGAAGGCCTCGGTTTAGAAGTATTAACAGCTCTAAACCAAATTGATGTTGCCAAGGGATTTGAAGCGGGTATTAGTATTGTATTTATCGCGATTATTATTGATCGATTGACACTTGCTATATCGGAAAGACCTTAGGGATTGTGTGGTTTTCTGGCTTTATTGCGCGACTTCGCGGGGGATTGCGCGACTTTCGGGAATTATTGCTCAACTTCGGACGGAGACCGCGCGACTTTCGGGAGTTATTGCTCAACTTCGGGCGGGGATTGCGCGACTTTCGAGCTTTATTGCTCAACTTCGGACGGGGATTGCGCGACTTTCGGGCTTAATTGCGCAACTTCGGCGGAGAATCGCGCGACTTTCGGGCTTAATTGCGCAACTTCGGCGGGGGATCGCGCGACTTTCGGGCTTAATTGCGCAACTTCGGCGGGGGATCGCGCGACTTTTAGTTTCTGCAAAAGATTACTTTAATAAAGGAACTCCGACAAATCGGAGTTCCTTTTCTACATTAACGCAACGACTTCCTTATTTTGATAATTTCTTTTAGATCTAATTTTATCAGCTTTGCAATATGCTCATCCGAGAAATCTTCACGTATTAACTCTTGCGCAAGCATCTTTTTCGTTTCTTTTCGACCCTCATCTCGGCCTTCTTCTCTTCCTTTTACTAATCCCTCATCTTTTGCATCAGCAAATAACTCAGCTATTGTTGGTGGTAGTTTCTCTTTTTCAGCTCGCATCGTGTGCGACGCCTCCTTTCCTATTAATGCTTAATTTCTTTTTTAACTCGTTTGGAACGTGGAGTAGATAATCGATGTTGCGGAATAAACTACTTAGTAGGAGGATGTTTTTCTATTAATGAACTACTCACTGTAATGATTTTCTTAGCCTCACTACTTCTTCTATTCCTAATTTCGTTAATTTTGCAATATGCTCATCCGAGAAATCTTCACGGATTAACTCTTGTGCAAGCATCTTTTTCGTTTCTTCTCGCCCCTCATCTCTTCCTTCTTCTCTGCCTTTCTCTCTTCCTTCTTCTCTTCCTTTTACTAATCCCTCATCTTTAGCATCAGCAAATAACTCAGCTATAGTGGGTGGTAGTTTCTCCTTTTCTGCACGCATCGTGTGAGACGCCTCCTTTCCTATTAATGGTCTGATATCTTCACTTAATTTCTTTTTTAATTCGTCTGGAACGTGGAGTAGATAATCGATGAAGTAGAATAAACTAGTAAGATATGTGCGGGTATTTTCATGTTGCGAACTAAATTTCTGTAGAATTTCAATCATTAATTTCCGTTTAAAAAGGTAACGTTTATGTGACTCATTTTTCGTTTTACTCGCATAAATGCCAGCTAACACTGCTGCAGCAAATGGGTTTGATGATTGCTCCAATTGTTCGATATCTTTCCCATGGAATTCGTACATATTATATGCATATTCAAGTTCTGTGCCAAAAAATGAATAACTAAATCGATTAGATTTACTCGACTGTTCTGCATCTGTTATTAAGGCAATAGCATAAATTTCCCGGTTAAATTTATCGTAAATTTTATAAAAGTACTTGAACATCCGCTGTGAAAATTCCTTCCCCGCTATTCCCTGGACTTCCACATGAACCAAAATCCACCTTTCCTTACCATTTTTCATAAATACCTTCACAATTTGATCCGCATTAACCCTCCCTTTCTTTTCAATTATTACTTCTTTAAAAAGCTCTTGCTGCAGAAATTCGGGCTCTATCGTAAAATCAATTTCTTCATACAGACCTGGAGCAAAAAACTGGATAAACGCTTCGAATAATTCCCCAATTAGTTTTTTCCATAACCCATCCTGATCTGGTTGTATAGCTTTATAATCTGAAACATCTTCAAAAACAGTAATTGTTGCCATTATTTTACCACATCCTTTTGTGAATATTAATTTCTTGTTGCAGCTACTTTGGGGAGATTGCACACCTCCCGAGCTTGTTGCTCAACTTGGGACAGGGTGCGCGCGACTTTCGGGAGGTAATGCTCAACTTCGGCGGGAGATCGCGCGACTTCCGGGCTTTATTGCTCAACTTCGGACGGGGATCGCGCGACTTCATGGCTTTATTGCGCAACTTCGGCGGAGATTGCGCGACTTCATGGCTTTATTGCGCAACTTCGGTGGGAGATCGCGCGACTTCATGGCTTTATTGCGCAACTTCGACGGGAGATCGCGCGACTTCATGCCTTTATTGCGCAACTTCGGCGGAGATTGCGCGACTTCATGGCTTTATTGCGCAACTTCGGTGGGAGATCGCGCGACTTCATGCCTTTATTGCGCAACTTCGGCGGGAGATCGCGCGACTTCATGGCTATATTGCTCAACTTCGGCGGTGGATCGCGCGACTTCATAGCTTTATTGCGCAACTTCCAACGGGGATCGCGCGATTTCCCGGCTTTATTGCGCAACTTCGGACCGGGATTGCGCGACTTCCAGGCTTTATTGCTCAACTTCGGCCAAAGATCTCGCGCGACTACCTCCCCTCTTCATTTCAGCTTGATCCATATTTTATGCTCCTTTTGATATGCGAGGTTACTGGATTGCAGTATTCTTGTAGCTAGGCTTCTTGAATTAATTTTCAAAAAGCGCATGCATTCTTTGTTCGATATTGCATTTCCTGAACATAATAAGTAATCAGATAATGTTCTTTTATGTGCATGCTTGGATTGTTTATTACAGCGTGGACACAGCCAGTTTGCGTATATCCGCTCCATCCCCAACCATCCACATTCCGGACACTGCACCCCCGGCATTAGATCGCTCACCTTCACCCCATGCTTGGCCATAATATCTTTATCAAAATCGATACGTTCTCTCTGTATTTCATATCCAAGTTTTTGATGAGGCATTGGCGACCGGTCCGTCAGTTCTTGCTCCATCTCCATTATTTTCTTAGGAATATGCTCTCCGCGCGCTACCACTTTAGCGATATCTTCCTGATCACCTATAACTTCAATGATCGTTTCTGGATTACTAATTGCGATTAATGGGTAAATTGGAAGGTTAGGCAGACTTCTATCCTGGAGCCAGTTTTGTAATTTGATTTGTTGGAATTCGACCTGTGTGATGGGGTGATGAAAACCCGTTTCCTTTTCACCGTCGTCGCGAGTGAATTGATAGGATGGTGTTAAAGATAATTTTGCCATTGTAGTTTTTCACTTCGATGAGGTAAATCGCGTGGTCTGTGATTAGAAGATTGTCTATCTGGAAGGTTTGACCGTTTACCTTTAAGCAAACATCTGGGAGTATGGTGTATCTCTGGGCGAGCACGGACAAGTAATAATCAACTTTCATTTCCCCGATATAGCCTTTATGAGATTTTGCTAATTCATATTGAATCTCGGCCAACCGTGGGAAGTTTTTGGGGATTCTCGGTGTGAGGGCTTCGTATTTTTGAAGAATAAGAGGTTTTGGACGTTTACTCATTTTCACGCACTCCTTTTTACATATATTATAAGCGTTGGGTTCGATTTATCAATTTGCTAAAATTTCAATTTGTTAAATGAAACGAAGCCGAAATTGTCCCAGAGTCTTTGGAAAATTAAATTTCAATTTATCGAAAGAAGTTTTTTTCCTTTTTCGCACATTTTTAGGCTTTTTTGCAGGAAATATGTCAATTTATGTTTGGACGGATGTATGCTATATTAGAACTATCAGAAGCGGGAGGTGAATGACATGGAAAAGGAAGATCAGATTATTGAAATGCTTGAGAAGATTATGGGTTCCTTGGATGAGCATGGTCGTATTCTTAAAGAGCATAGTAAAAAGCATGATGAACACAGTGCTCAGTTTAAGGAACATGGAACTCAACTCAAAGAACATGGTCAACTATTAGCAGCGCTTCGGTCTGGACAAGAACATCTGAAGGCAGAGATGGATGGAATGAAGATTGGCAACGCGAAAGAATTTGGTGCATTAAAAGAGGAAATCAGTCTCGTCTCTACCAATCAAGAGCTTATCCGTGAAGACACGTGGGCAAATAAAGTAGACATACATCGAATTAAAAATACAATGGGAATGAAGTAAAAAATAAATCCCATATACTCCTAAGAAAAAGTCTACTAAAAATATAATACCTCAAAATCAAACCCGACCAGGATACCACAATCCCAGTCGGGTTCACTTTTCGGAAGCACGGGGACGGTTCTCTTGCTTCCATTATTTTGAAACGGAAGCAGAAGAACCGTCCCCATGCTTCCGTTCTATAGGAAGCTGGTTAATCTATCAAGGTCTTCTAATATCCCGAATACGAAACTTCTGATGATGATATAAGATATAAACATTGCTAGGGCGGAGGAGCCAAGCGATAGATACACTTTTTGATTTGATGTGTTTTTTACTTTTTCTGAAACAAGAATTACCGGAAGCATAAATGTTACAAAGAATAAGGAAAGTGACATTAAGGTTAATGTAGTAGGAATAGATCCAGCCAACCCTGCTAATATACCTAATATATTGATCGCGATAAATGGGGTTAACAACCCACCAAATTGTGCAATTAATTCTTTACTTGTAACGGTACTCTTTCCTAATTTACTCATCGCAAGTGTACTCACCCAAGCAATAGCTACAAATAATAATGTAATGAAAATGACGCGGAATACAATGGCAAAGAAAGGAACCGTGACGTTCATATCACTTCCTAGCATACTACCAAAACCCATTGCTGCTTTTGATACAGAATTAATCAAGAGATAAAGGCCGATCGCTAATGCAATGACGTAGATAGCAATATTAATTAATCCATTTAGGAATAAGTTCTCATTAGAAGACAATGCTTCTGAAGGATTTTTCAACAAACGCATAAAATACGCTCCAAAGTCTTTTAAAGCGGTTTTCACATCTATATTCGATTGCTGGATTGGCACATTCGATGCTACAGATGCAGCAGTTTCTTGTTTGACTTGATCACCCGCCGGCACGTCACTAGCCATTGTTGTTCCGCATAATTCACAAAACTTCCCTGAATCTTGTTCATGATTACATTTGGGACATTTATTCATTTTCATTCTCCTCTTTTATCAGTCTCTATTTGTTTCTACATAATCAATTTTTGTAATTTTATAACCGCCATCCGTTATAGTAACGTTGTAAACCTTATTCCGATCATAATCAATCTGCTCATCCAAATGATTCGTAAAGACGAAAATTTCATTTGTAGTTACTTCTATTGTGCTATCATCGATTTCCTTTGTATCCATCACTTCATTCGCCGTGAATTCATATGTATAGGCAGTATCTTTTAAATTACCGACATATTCCTCTAATTCATCATATGCGTGACTATCCACTTTCAAATAAGACTCTATCAAACTAAAATCCTTTGAATTCAATGAATTCTCATATGCATCCCGAAATTGAAGCACGAACTCTCCGGCATCAGAGCCTTCTACAGTTGTAGTTGCACTTGCAATATTTTCATCAATCCAATTAGACTTATGGATGACTGGCTCGTCGACAGTATATTCCTTAACATTTTCACTATCCATGCCCCAGCCGCTTTCATGTGAGCTTACAAGCCACCCCTCAGCTTTTTCATCGTATTGCAACTCATATTCCATAGACCAACTTTCCTCTGTATCCGCATACTCGGGATAATCGATATCATAGCTGGTAAAGTTACCTGTTAAATCCAATGACATTCCAGCTGTCCAACTATCTTCTTCCTTATATAAGCGAATGGAATCCAGATCATAAACAGATCCAAGGTACTCTATTTCTAGAGCTTGACCATTTTCCATCGCATAAGTTGCTTCCTCCAAGGTACTATCTTGAAGTGATTTTGTTGCCACATTTAATTCGCTACTATCAACAGATGTCACTGCTTGAATCATTTGCTGATTATACTCATTTGCTGTATCCATAAGCACAGTCTGCAATTCTTCATTCATCATATTGAGTTCCACATAGTCACTTTCAATTGGTTGTTCATCCATTTTTACTGTTCCCCAAGGCAATTCAACTTCTACAGCGAGTGTCATCGACCCGTCGGTTAACACAGGGCCAAATGTAGGATTCTCATAGAGATTTATCCCAACATCATTACCGTTAATAAATAATTTTGCATTCCCGTCCGTAGCTGGCATCTGTACAGTCACTTGATCCGCTTCCAAGTACATTCCAATGGATTCCGTACCATTTTCCGGCATTAGAAGAATTTTCTCTTCTTTTTCCAAATCAATAAAATCAGTGCTCCATGCAGCCTTCACGGAATGATAACCAGGAACATAAGGACCGAATGTACTTGAGTAATCAGGGCTATCTGCAGTACCTATCTCTTCTTCATCAATAGATAAAACCGTATCCTTATAATTTGTTTCTACCGTCAGATAGACAGGTTCAATTACTAGGCTATACCGATCGTAAAATAACAACTTACTATCCGGCTGTAACTTTATGAGATTACTCTCACTCCATGAATCAACTGCCATAGCATGATTCGATTGATCGAGCAATTGCGATTGTTCGTTTAAACTAGTAACAAGCGGATTGATTTCATCCGGATGCTCTTCGAAATAACGGAGCAGACCTGCTACTGCATCCTTATCAATCTCTAGCTGCTTATCATTGGATGTTAGATAATCAGCGATTTCTTCAGCATTTCCCTCTATCAGTGCGGTTTGAAAACCATCAATTAAACGTTCTTTCGATAATAATGTATTCATAAATGTATGTAGTCCAAAAAATAATACAACCACTGCGCCTATCGATATCCACATCATCTTCGTTTTCTTCGACATTGGTTGTTTCGGTACTAATTGTGGTTCTGGTGCTGATTCCTTCTGTTCTATTAACTTACTTTCACTTGCAGCAACAACGGGGTTTCCACATTCCTTACAAAATAAGGCATCTTCTTTTAAGGAAGACCCGCATTCTTTACAAAACTTCATCCCTTCTCCTCCAATTCATGAAAATTGCAAATACACCCTTCTTTATAACTAATTATTACATAAAAATGGTAAAATTGGAACATACTTCTTGGAAGCACGGGGACGGTTCTCATGCTTCCATTTTCGACAATAAACGACAATATACCGGGTAGTAGACAGTTCACACCGTGATTTATACGAGTATCGCGGGAACTTCGAGCGGGGTTGTATATTTCTTGTACTTAGAAACGCACAGTATTCATCTAACGGTTTCGTTTTAAGAGTACAAAAACAGAATATAGCACGCCAAATAGCAGTCTAATATATCGCGCACCGTTCTTTGTTATTTATTTGATTGCTGCTTCGATGTATTCGAGAACTTGGACAGATGATATCATAGGATGAGGTGAGTTGGAGAATTGCTTTTATTATTTTTTTATATGGCTGGTTCTCCTGTGCTATCTATAATTAGTGGAATCATTATTACTTTTATTATTACGATTGTTGCAAGGGGCGAATGCTAATACACATTTCAACTAATGGGGCTTTTGTTAAATAAGGCATTAAGCAGAAACGCTCTGAGTTTTTACACTGAAGGGTTCCGTTTTGAGGTGCATATTGAATAAATGACAATGGAAATTTTACTTAGAAAAACCGGTGTCCATTTAGATGTCAATTGCCTTTTATTTTTTTTAGACAAAAAGGACCTCTATCAAGAGATCCTGGTCAATGTTATTATCAAACTAAAGTACAATTGAGTTGAGGTTGAACTTTTATTTCTCCTTTTGGAAGCGGGTTCCCGCGCTTCCTCTACGGTGGTGGATTTTGTAGACTTTGAATAGTTTGTGCGCGACTTTTAGGTGAAGTTGCGCAACTATTGTAGGTTACCGCGCGGCTTTCGGGTCATATTGCGCAACTTTCGTAGGTTATCGCACGACTTTCTGTCATATTGCGCAACTTTCGTAGGTTATCGCGCGGCTTTCGGGTCATATTGCGCAACTTTCGAAGGGTATCGCGCGACTTTCGGGTCATATTGCGCAACTTTCGAAGGGTATCGCGCGACTTTCGGGTCATATTGCGCAACTTTCGAAGGGTATCGCGCGACTTTCGGGTCATATTGCGCAACTTTCGAAGGGTATCGCGCGCCTTTCGGGTCATATTGCACAACTTTGGTAGGTTACCGCGCGTCTTTCGCTAAATTTCGCACAACACTGCTATGTATAAATCATCTTCCCCGCCCCGATACAAGGAAGCAAGAGAACCGTCCCCAAGCTTCCAACACAAAAAGTTAATAATTAATTCCTTGAGGAAGCAGAAGAACCATCCCCATGCTTCGAGTTAATCGCTACAATTCCGACTGCTACGAGTGCGATCGATCCGATGATAAATAAATTCATTTCTTCCCCTGGGATAAACAACGCAGATAAAACTGTTCCGGCAACAGGTACGACAAATTTATACATGCTGATTTCGCCAGCTTTGTTGTATTTGAGCAGCGAATACCAGAGTGCAAAAGCGACCGCGGAAAGGATTGCGGAATAGATGAATAGCCCCGTACCAAGCGGATTGAAGATAATCGCATTCTCCTCCAACTGCGGAAGACCGATGACGAGCAAGATTGCAGCACCAATCGTTAGCTGCCAACCTGTTAACGCAAATGGATGGATTCCCATGGCAAGTTCCTTCGCCATAATCGTCCCCATCGCTCCTGTCAGTGCAGCCAATATCATATAACCTTCACCCGTTAGTTGGAAGCTCAATTCAAACGACTGCCCCCAGTTCGCTACGATAATTCCTGTAAACCCAGCAACTAGGCCAATCGTTTTATTCCAATTCATCTTGTCATTTTTATAAAAATAATGCGCGATAAGAACGGTGAAAAAAGTACCGCTGGACGACAGGATTGCACCTTGCATTCCAGATACTTTTGCCAGTCCATTGTAAAAGAAAAAATATTGCAGTGACGTTTGCACAATACCAAGGATTACTAAGACAAGAATCTGCCGACGCGTCACCTTCAAATGCCGCGGACTCGTAAGCAACAACCCAACCAGCACAATTAAGCCGGCGAGAAGGAAACGCAATCCCGCAAAGACAACCTTCGCAATCGTGTCATCCGGTGCCATTTGCAGTTCTTCATAGCTTATTTTCAGAACCGGAAATGCGCTCCCCCATAACAAGGAACAGAAAATCGCAATACCAATAACGGACCATTTATTTTCAAATACTTGATTCATAATGTCATCTCCTAAGTTATACAACCAATAGTATATCCTATTTGATGGTGTGGTGTTTAGCAAATGAAGTGACTTGGTGGGGTTGACATGGGTGGGTGCTGAGACAACGATGAAGTTGCGCGATAAACATTCATTCTCGTGCGATAACTACTCTTTCTTGCGCGATCCTATATCAAAGTCGCGCGATAACTACTCTTTCTTGCGCGATCCGATACCAAAGTCGCGCGATAACTACTCTTTCTTGTGCGATCCCATACCAAAGTCACGCGATAACTACTCTTTCTTGCGCGTTCCCATACCAAAGTCGCGCGATAACTACTCTTTCTTGTGCAATACCATACCAAAGTTGCGCGATAACTACTCTTTCTTGCCCAATAACACTCTCACACCAAGTCATTATAAGGAAAACCCTTTTAATGTAGACAACCCCTATCAATAATATTGTAATAATCCCTCTCCCACTAAAATAAACTTTAAAAACAAGCTTTATGTGGAGGGATATGTATGAGTGTAGAAAATCTACTGATATCAGAGGAAATGTTAGCGAGATATTATGACCTTAATAAGATGAAGAAAGAAATAGAAGCTGAAATGAATCAGTTGAAATCCAGTTTCCATGCTTGCATGGATCAATATGCGGGTGCCAATCAAAAGGGAGAAATCACAGAAGGTAGATATAAATTACTTAGGCAGATCAGGAAATCAGAGAAGTTTAGCGATAAGGAAACGGTAGCCCGATTGGAAAAACTACAGATGGACGACTTAATTAAAGTCGTTGAAAAGCCGGATGATGGTAAAATCAATGCAGCAATTGAACTGGGGTTATTGGCAGAAGCGGATTTAGAAGATTGCAGAATAACGAGTTACTCTCCGGCGATTGCTGTGAAGAAGCTATAACAAAAGGGCGATGAGTAAATACTCATCGCCCTTTTTAATTTTATTCAATAACATTCGGGAATGACAGTAATCGCCCGAATTTTACTTACCCTTTAATGCCGCTTCATCCGCAATAACAGTAACCCGCTTATGTTCTTGTAAAATAGAAGCAGGAAACGCCTCAGATACTTCACCATTCAGTAATCGATCGAGAGCCTCCCGCTTATTTGCACCAGAAACAAGTAATAAAATTTCTTTACTCTCCATAATCGTTTCAATCCCCATCGTTATTGCTTTTTCAGGGACGTCATCAAGTGAATCAAAAAAACGCGCATTGGCCTGACGTGTTGATTCATCTAAATCAACGATATGTGTTCTGCTGGAGAAAGGTGTTCCAGGCTCATTAAATCCAATATGTCCGTTAAGTCCAAGTCCAAGAACCTGAATATCAACTTGTTCTGCATCCTTCATTTTCTTTTCGTAATCCTCACATTCCTTTTCCAAATTCCCAGCAACACCATTTGGCACGTGAACATGTTCCGTTGCGATATCAATATGTTTGAATAACTTTTCATCCATAAAATGGTGGTAACTATTATGATCGTTATTTTCCAATCCTACATATTCATCTAAATTAAATGTGGAAACATCCTTAAAGGATACTTCCTGCGCGTTATATTTTTCAATCAAACGTTTGTACAAACCTTCTGGAGTCGATCCTGTAGCCAATCCGAGCACAGGATTTTGCACTTGCTTGATCTTATTTATAATATAAACGCACGCTTGTGAACTCATTTCATCATAATCTTTTACCTTCATTATTTCCATATGCCTTTACCTCCTTGAATATCGTTCGACAAAATTCGGGGAGTGACAGGCACCCAAGCAGCTCTTTTTTCTTAATCAAACGTTTGATTAAGATGGAGTGTGTTGTGGGTTGCATCGGATTGGGTGTGTTTGATCAAACGTTTGATCAATTAGCCCTATTCCAGCGTAGTGCCTGTCACTTGTCAATTTTTGATTAGTTACTATCTATTATTCTGCTTCGTATGCAATTTCTCCACGGCAGATGGTGTATTTTATGTTTAATTGATCATCAACTAGTAAAATATCTGCGTCTTTCCCTACTTCGATACTACCTTTTCTATCATAAACACCAATCTGTTTGGCTGGATTTACCGAGGCCATTTCAATGATATTCTCGATCGAAACGCCATCTAGCTTGAGCAACTGCTGTGCTCCTTCATTCATTTTTAGGATGCTTCCTGCTAGTGTTCCGTCTTCTAAGACAGCACGGTCTTCCGTTACAATTACTGGCTGTCCGCCTAGTTCGTAATCTCCTGCTGGTAACCCTTTTGCACGCATGGAATCGGTGATCAGAATTAATCGTTCACTTCCCATGTTGTTAAAAATCAATTGAAGCATTTCCGGTGCGATATGAATTCCATCGGCAATGACTTCCCCGCGAAGTTCTTCTAATTGGAATGCTGCTCCAACGACACCAATATCCCGATGGTGGATGCCTGACATGGCATTGCAGAGATGTGTGACCTGTTGAACGCCATACCCAACTGCCCGTTTCATTCCAGCAAAGTCTGTCGCGGTATGTCCTGCAGAAACATTAACCCCTGCTCCCACTAAATCCTTGATAAAGGAACCGTCTCTATCATGCTCCGGTGCCATGGTGATCGTTTTTATTTTGCCGCCTGAAAGCTCCTGCCATTTCCTAAAATGACCAAGGTCTGGTTCCATGATGTATTTCTTCGGCTGGGCACCGGCTTTTGATTTTTCAACGAATGGTCCTTCGAGATGTATACCGATCAGCTCGGTCTGACCTGGTTTGCTTCGGTATCCTGCGATATTTTCCAATGCAGCAGCAATGTTCTCTGGAGATTGTGTTATCGTCGTCGCCAGGAAGCTCGTTGTTCCTTCACTAGGCAAGGCGGCAGTCATCGTATCCAGCGCTTCTTCGGTAGCGTCCATCGTATCTGCTCCGTTTGCACCGTGGATATGGCCGTCAATGAAACCAGGGATCAAGTTGGAATTTGCCCCATCGATCACTTGCACATCATCAGGCAGTTGAAACGAATCATCATCTTCAACGAAAGCTTTAATTTTTCGATTTTCTATATAAATCCCGCCATTTGGGATCACTTTATCTTCTAAAAATAGCTTTGCATTTTTTATGTAAAGTGATGCGTTCTGCATGTATGCGCTCCTTTCTGCGTATCCAATGACACACGCTTTACTAATAGCATACCTTAAACGACAGAAAATGCCATCCATAATAAAGAATGACCCAATTAAATCTTGAGTCATCCTTTGCTAAAATGTTTTGTTTATACTAAATCCTTAATTTCATTCATAAATTTACCCGTAATATCTTTTGGTCTTGTGATTGCTCCACCAACAACAGCAGAATAGACACCAATCTCAAATACGCGTTTCAGCATCTCAGGCGTTGCAACATTACCTTCTGCTATGACTGGCTTTTCAATCGCGTTCATTACTTCTTTTAGGAAAGCAAAATCATTATCATACATCTTCTTACCCTTTGTATCATGGGTGTAACCATGTAATGTGGTGCCGATATAATCAAAGTTCAATTTTCCGGCAATGACTGCTTCCTCAACGGTTGCAATGTCTGCCATTAGTTCCACATTCGGGGCTTTTTCACGGACATAGCTGACGAGCTCTTCCAATGATTTTTCCGGTCTTGAACTTGTCGTAGCGTCCATAGCGATTACTTCACATCCGCTTTCGATTAATTCATCTATCTCTTTGGAAGTTGCAGTAATGTAAACATCAGAACCGGTGTAATCGCGTTTCACGATCCCGATAACCGGAAGATCTACTTCTTTTTTGATTTCAATAATATCTTCTTTTGAATTTGCTCTGATTCCTTTTGCACCGCCTTGATAAGCGGCTAAGGCCATTTTGCTCATAATATACGAAGAATGAAGCGGTTCATCCTCAAGGGCCTGACAGGAAACGATTAAGTTTTTTGGTAAATGCACAGTTTTCAACTCCTAATTATCTTCTAACACTTCTTCAATCTCATTTTTAATGACGGAAACCTGTGGGCCATACACGACCTGAACACCGTCTCCTCTAAGAATAACACCTTTGCTTCCAGTTTCCTTCAATGCATCCTGATTCACCTTTTCACCGTCTTTGACAGTGACACGTAATCGAGTGGCACAGTTGTCTACATCGACAAGATTGCCTTCTCCACCAAGCGCCTCAATGATTGCATATGGACGTCCTGCTTTATCCATGTTTACTGTTACAGCGCCGGCATCATCATCTGCATTCGCATCAACAACTTTTTCATCCTCACGACCCGGAGTTTTGAAATTGAACTTCTTGATCAAGAATGTGAATGTAAAGAAATACAGGAAGAACCAGATAATACCGATTGGAATCACATAAAGCCAATTTGTCATATCCTGCCCCTGCAATACACCGAACAGGATAAAGTCAATAAAACCACCGGAGAATGTCTGACCGATTGTAATTTGGAAAATATGTGCGAGCATAAATGCAAGTCCATCAAACACCGCATGTACAAAATACAGCAATGGAGCTACGAATAAGAATGAAAACTCCAACGGCTCTGTAATACCGGTTAAGAAAGAAGTAAGTGCTGCGGATAGCATTAATCCACCAATAACCTTCTTATTCTTCGGTTTAGCAGTACGGTAAATCGCGTAAGCTGCACCAAGTAAACCGAACATCATGGTAATAAAGCGTCCGGACATAAAACGTGCAGTACCTTCATAGAATTCCTCTGTCGCTGGATCTCCAAGCTGAGCAAAGAATATATTCTGTGTTCCTTGGACTAATTGACCACCAATCTCAAGTGCGCCACCGAGTCCAGTTTGCCAGAACGGTAAATAGAAAATATGATGCAAACCAAATGGCCCAAGCATACGTAAGATAAATCCATAGAAAAAGGTTCCAATATAGCCGGTTGCATTGACAATATCACCGATACTGAAAATAAAATTTTGGAAGATCGGCCATATATAATACATCACTACTCCCAAAAGAATAGCAGAAAACGATGTTACAATTGGAACAAAACGTGAACCACCAAAGAATCCCAGAAACTGTGGTAATTCAATTTTATTAAAACGATTATGCAATAACCCAGCCATAATCCCGACGACGATCCCACCAAACACGCCTGATTCAAGCGTTTGAATACCGAGGGCGAAACCTTGACCTACTGCAGATAAATTTTCAGCAGCTAAATGATCGGTTATGACTAAAACAGCATTGATCGTTGCATTCATTACTAAATAGCCAATTAAAGCAGCCAGACCAGCAGTACCTTTGTCGGACCTAGCCAAACCAATGGCAACCCCAACAGCAAAAATGACTGGTAAGTTCGCAAATACAATATTACCGGCTGAACTCATGACCATAAAAATAGCCTGCAGCCAAGCAAAATCCAACATCGGATAAGCTGCAACTGTATTCGGATTGGATAGTGCTCCACCTATTCCAAGTAAGAGACCAGCTGCAGGTAAGATCGCAATTGGTAACATAAACGATTTACCAAACTGCTGCGCTTTACTGAAAAACTTTTTCATATTTTACCTCCTAAGTGAAAATAATTTCATTTAAATACTATCAAACGTTTACATAACCGTCAATACTATATTTCAGATTTTCTAAGTGTTATGATTAGGACAATAACAGAAGCACGGGGACGGTTCTTTTGCTTCCTAGTCAGAAAGGAAAATAGATCTGATGATGAATTTTGAAAATCGAATTCAAAAATATAATTCCGTTTTAACCGAAAACGATCGAAAAATTATTCGATATATAGCTGCGAATAAAGATGCAATTATCAGCAAAACCATTACAGACTTATCCGAAGAAATTCATGTTTCTCCTGCCAGTATTACTAGGTTCTGCAAAAAAATCGATTTTGATTCATTTCAGCAAATGAAATACTCCCTGAAAAAGGATCTTTCACAAACTAAAAAAACGGATAACACGTTTGAGATTATTTATAATTATTATCAATCCATCATCAAATCAACCGAGCAATTTATTACGGAAGAGCAAACGGCCAGGATTGTTCATCTAATTATCCATGCGAATAATGTTTTGTTTTGTGGAATTGGGAATTCCGGACTGATTGCAAATGAATTTAATAGCCGGATTCAAAGAATGGGTATAGTTTCACAGGCGACGACAGATGCTCATGGTATGCTCATGAAAAGCGCTTTATTGGAGGAAAAAGATTTAATCATCTGTTTTTCCAATTCAGGTCAAACGAAGTCTGTCGTCGATTCAGCAAAATTGGCAAAAGAAAATAATGCAACAACCATTGCAATTACCAATTATGAGGATACCTTGTTAACGAAACTTGCGGATGAAGTAGTATTAATTTCAAGCTATAAATATATTGACGATGAAAAATTTATTAACACACAGATCCCAGGATTGTTTTTGTTGGATTTGCTAACGTATAAGTTGTTGAATAACGAGGAATTAATGGAGAACCGTAAGAAGACATTGCGGGCAATTAGTGAGTTTGGATAGAAAAAAGCAACGATGTGGGTATCGTTGCTTTTTTGTAAGGAGGTCGCTCAACTTCAAGTAATTATCGCTCAAGTATATTAAGATCACTCCGCCCTCTAGGTAGGTCTCCCACATCCAAATACATCGCTAAACAAATTGAAAATTTAAATTCATTTTATTTAATTAATACTATATTTCCGTCGCCTTTCACCACGGCTCCCTGTTTTTCAATCGTAACAGCTTCGCCCTCTTTCAAATTAGTAAAAACAACCGGCGTAACTGTTGATGTCGCATTTTTCTCAACAAAATCAAAATCAACTTTCATTAGTGGCTGACCGGCTTTCACTTGATCATCCTGCTTTACTAACGATTCAAAGCCTTCCCCTTTTAATTCAACGGTGTCAATTCCAATGTGTATTAAAATCTCACGTCCATCATTTGATTCTAAACCAATGGCATGCTTGGTCGGGAACAGATTAACCACTTTCCCATCAATTGGCGATACAACAGTCCCGTCCTTAGGAACAATTGCAAAGCCATCTCCCATCATTTTCCCTGAAAATACTTCATCCGGAACTTCTGTAATCGGGATTAGGTCACCGGTTAGTGGGGATATAAATTTTTCACCTTTATCTTCTTTTTTGCCAAATAGATTTTTAAACATATTAATTCCTCCAATTCTGTCAATTTCTTCGTTGTAGTAGTCTAAAAATATAGCTCGAATGGTATTATTAACTATACTCTAGGTCATGAGGTGCCTGTCACTCACCGATTTTTGTTGAATGACAGTTATTATTTCCCTTTCTTGATTGATTATCTACTCTGCTCCATCTTTTTCTCCTATTTTTTGTCGATATTTCCCGGGAAATGAGAAATATTTTCGATACTTGTCTCACTTTGTTATAACTTCACTTCACGCATAAAACTCACCCAAAAATAATAAAGTATACAAAAGCCGCTACCTTTAATCACAAGCATTAAAGATAGCGGCTTTTACTTCTATTTATTTTTCAAAATGACTTACAATTGCATCTGCAATTCTGCGGGATGCTTCTCCATCCCCATAAGGATTTGAGCTTTAGCCATTTTGTCATGAGCTTCTTTAACAGATAGTAATTCATTCGCTAAGTTAAAGATTGTATCCTCATCTGTTCCAGCTAATTTCAATGTGCCTGCATCAATGCCTTCTGGACGTTCGGTTGTATCTCGTAGAACCAATACTGGTACTCCGAGAGAAGGTGCTTCTTCTTGAACACCGCCAGAATCAGTAAGAATTAAATAGGCTTTTGAGAAGCACGGGGACGGTTCTTTTGCTTCGGAAGCAAGAGAACCGTCCCCGTGCTTCCTCCCCTTTATTTTTTGTCGATATTTCCTATTTTCGATACTTGTCTAACATTGTTATAACTTCGCTTCACGCATAAAACTCACCCAAAAATAATAAAGTATACAAAAAGCCGCTACCCTTAATCACAAGCATTAAAGATAACGGCTTTTACTTCTATTTATTTTTCAAAATAACTTACAATTGCATCTGCAATTCTGCGGGATGCTTCTCCATCGCCATAAGGATTTGAAGCTTTAGCCATTTTGTCATGGGCTTCTTTATCGGATAATAATTCATTCGCTAAGTTAAAGATTGTATCCTCATCTGTTCCAGCTAATTTCAATGTGCCTGCATCAATGCCTTCTGGACGTTCGGTTGTATCTCGCAGAACCAATACTGGTACTCCGAGAGAAGGTGCTTCTTCTTGAACACCGCCAGAATCAGTAAGAATTAAATAGGCTTTTGATGCAAAGTTATGGAAATCTACGACACCAAGTGGCTCAATTAATTGAATGCGATCATCATTACCTAAAATCTTATTCGCTGTATCTTGAACTACTGGATTTAAATGTACAGGATAAATTACTTGAATGTCATCATGTGTTTCGACAAGCCGCTTAATCGCACGGAACATTTGCTCCATGTTGTTTCCAAGATTCTCTCTGCGATGTGCTGTCATTAATACAAGTCGTTTATCGCCGATGTCATCAAGAATCTTGCTTGAATAAGTCTCATCAACCGTTGTTTTCAACGCATCAATAGCTGTGTTACCAGTAACAACAATATTTTCAGCTGGTTTATTTTCATTTAGCAGATTTTGCTTTGATTTTTCCGTTGGTGAAAAATGCAAATCAGCCATAACGCCGGTAAGCTGACGATTCATCTCTTCTGGATATGGCGAATATTTATTCCATGTACGAAGGCCAGCTTCGACATGTCCAACAGCAATCTGATTATAAAATGCAGCGAGTGAAGCTGCAAACGTTGTTGATGTATCACCGTGCACGAGAACGATATCCGGCTTGGTTTCTTTCATAACTTCATCAAGACCCTCTAAGGCGCGCGTCGTAATTTGTGCAAGTGATTGTTGCTTCTTCATAATGTTCAAGTCGAAATCCGGTGTTATCTTGAAAATCTCAAGAACCTGATCCAACATTTCTCGGTGTTGAGCCGTAACAGTTACGATAGGCTCAAACTCCTCGGAACGTTTTTTTAATTCAAGCACAAGTGGAGCCATTTTGATTGCTTCTGGTCTTGTTCCAAAAATTGTCATTACTCTTATGCGTTTCGTCATTTTGTTATGTCACTCCATTAATTTATATATATATATTCTACCACTCATTGAGACAACACAGGTACTAATGTATTCATAAGAAGATACAATTTCTAATCCTGATGTGATATTCTTCTTAGATTAACTGGAATCCCATATACAGTAACACTTAGTTACGTATCTTTCAATTAAATTATTTACTCATCTTCTCAGGTAACGCATGAATCGATTCAATCAATTGGTTTAGTTTCCCCTCAATACGATGCAACAAGTAAAATGTCACCGCAATAGGGAATCCAACCTCCGTGATGAATGGTATCCAGGATTCCATGACTTCGCCTCCTAGTTTGATTTTTTGAGGATGGAGGGGGCAGGATAAGCGATTAAAAATTTGATGTTTGCTGTTTGCGCTTGATAATTTATATGAGCGATCGAGACATGGTGCTGAACGATCCAAAGCATGCTTTGGATCGTTCACTTACGGCTTTGGATAGTTATTCCTTTCAATTGCTCACTTACACCCTCCTATTACTTATCCCTTTTTCGATTACTAAGATGTGGTGCCCCTACCATCCAATCTCTTCACCTTACCAAAAACAGACCAGAGGCATCGCCACTGGTCATGTTCTGTAATAACGGAGCTCCATCGCGAAGCCCCGCTACCTAAATTAACCTAAATCAATATCTTCCACAATACGTTCGACTAGGCGCGCACTCTTTTTCGCAACGAGGTCGCCGCCAGTGGATGTGAAGGCATTCTGTGCAATGATCGCATCCATTGCTGCATGGACGGAAGCTATATTGACAGGTTCCACCGGCTTGTCCAGGGAATACGTTACAATTTTCCCATCTTGATTCGTGAACTTCATTTCGAGTTTCTTCATTAATTATTGCTCCTTTCTCATTTTATAATTTCAAATGGCTACGCTTCTCTAATATCTGAGGTGTCCTTACGATTAATTTCGTATAATGGACGCTCCTGGAGTTCTGCTACAGCTGTTGCGATTGCATATAATTGATCTGCTGTTGCAGCTGGTTTTACATTGTTAAAGCTTTTGTACTTGATGATTGGCAAACCGGATTCAGAATCAATTCCATCGGTAAGCACTAACTGCAATGTGGATTGTGTCATATCTGCTACTGCCATGTGTCTCACCTCCCTTTCATAACTACAATCGAAATGGAGGGTGGATTAGGGGGTGCGGCTTCAGAAATTTTTCCGGAAATTCTTTGCCCCTTTATTGAAGTATCTATCGATTGTAGTTATAAGAAGCTTGTACAAACGGGTAACGTTCCTTTCCTTTATATAGAGTCCTGTCGTTGCAGAAGGAGCGTGATTAGGAAGCAAAAGAACCGTCCCCGTGCTTCCGACTATCCATGGGGGCTGTTTGCGGGTAAAATGGTATTAGATTTAGTAGTAAGGGGTTCGTTCTATGTTTACTAGAAGAAAAAAGATATTATTTTCTATTTTAATTATATTTCTAATTTTATTAGGTTCCTTAATTGGGTATGTATTTCATTTGTATAACCAAACCGCTTCCGTTTTCTCTGATTCTCATGAAGATGTGGGGAGAACGAATGAAACTTCTCCATTTCGTGAAGGGGATATCGATCCGGTTAAAGATAATACTTCTATTCTTTTTATTGGGGTAGATGATAGTGAGCATAGGGATAGTGAAGATAGCCGTTCGGATGCTTTACTTCTTGCAACATTTAATAAAGATGATAGCTCGGTAAAACTATTGAGTATTCCTCGCGATTCTTACGTTTATATACCCGAAGTTAATTATTCTACTAAGATAAATCATGCACATGCATATGGCGGCGCCCGAGCAACAATCGAAACGGTTGAGGATTTTTTACGGGTCCCAGTAGATTATTATGTTCGTATGAATTTTAATGCGTTTACTGAAGTGGTCGATGCTTTAGACGGAATAGAGTATGATGTGCCATATGAAATGGAAGAAATGGATTCACGTGATAAACAGGACGCGATTCTTCTTCAACCTGGATTACAACGTATCAATGGTGAAGAAGCATTAGCCCTGGCACGAACCCGAAAGTATGACAGTGATGTCGAAAGGGGAAGAAGGCAGCAGGAGATTCTTAAAGAAGTAGCTAATAAGGCAACCTCCGCTTCTTCCCTCTTTAAACTGGAAGATGTAATGAAAGCTGTAGGATCCAATATGACTACGAATTTAACATTGCCTGAGATTAGAGGGTTCTTATCCTATGGCTTAGATAAGAATGTCCTAATAGATAATATAAATCTGGCAGGCAGCGGTGGGTATATGGAAAATGGTGGCTGGTATTATCAAGTAGAGGAAGCGAGTAGAGCCCAAATTCAGGGGGAGCTCAGGAACCACTTAGAACTAGAGCCATTGGATGGATCAACGCATGATACAGAAGATGCTGATAGGCATGCATACTAACATAGAGGAATACAATAAATAGCCTTCTTTTTATTAAACTACTAAAAGTTATGCTCATATATGATAATATTGAACTATTCAACTATTACTGGAGGAGAATTCCATTAAAACGATAATAACTTATGGCACTTTTGATTTAATTCATGCAGGTCATATTCATTTACTGCGTCGCGCAAAGGAAATGGGAGACTATTTAATCGTTGGTATTTCTACAGATGAATTTAATAAACTTAAAAATAAAGAAGCATATCATTCATTCGATGACCGTAAATTAATTTTAGAGTCCATTTGTTACGTTGATCAGGTTATTCCCGAATACTCCTGGGAGCAAAAAATCGATGATGTGAAAAAATATCATGCAGATGTTTTTGTTATGGGAGATGACTGGAAGGGAAAATTTGATTTTTTAGAAGAATATTGTGAGGTTGTTTATCTGCAGCGAACAGAAGGCATCTCAACGACTAGGATTAAGCATAATTTAAAAAATAAATAGGACTGCGTATATTCCTTTTTTTATAAAGCATTTTCTAAAACTTGAATTTGTAATAAAATTATAATTTACGTAAGACACTTTTCATAGTAAAATGAAATATGTACTTTTTTTGAAATCTAGAAATTTGTCAGTCATTGCAACAGCCCCATTTAAAGGAGAAACTATAAATGAGTAATAATAAAACGTCGCAAACTCGAATCGTTAAAAGACGAAAGAGAAAATTGCGTAAACGAGTATATTATGTTTTAGTACCTGTGATCATTCTTTTTCTTACTGTCCTTACTTATGGAGCTTACTTATATACCAAAGCAGATACAGTTCTTTCTAACTCCTATGAAGATGATGGCAAGGACAAGTCAGAACTGCGAGAGGAAGCAGTGGATCCAACAGAGGATAATGTGT
Source organism: Oceanobacillus sp. CF4.6 (assembly GCF_051262635.1). NCBI lineage: Bacteria > Bacillati > Bacillota > Bacilli > Caryophanales > Bacillaceae > Oceanobacillus > Oceanobacillus sp. CF4.6. The sequence goes on from NZ_JBIMEX010000003.1 coordinate 51,726, forward strand.
CCATCTTAATTATGGGCGTCGATGCAAGTGATTTGCGAAATAACGAGGGAGATTCTCGTACCGATACGCTTATGGTTGCAACACTCAATGTAAAAGATAAAAGTGTGAAGCTTCTGAGCATACCGCGTGATTCCTATGTATACATTCCTGAAGTGGGATATGAAACAAAAATTAATCATGCTCATGCGTATGGCGGTACCGAAGCAACGGTAGAAACGGTTGAGAATTTACTGGATATTCCGATTGATTACTATGTAAAACTTAATTTTGAAGCATTTATTGATGTCGTTGATGCTGTTGATGGTATCGAAGTTGATGTTCCATATGAATTATCAGAACAGAATTCGGAAGACGTAGCTGGATCCATTCATCTTCTTCCTGGAGTGCAGGAATTGAATGGAGAAGAAGCACTTGCTTTAGCACGGACAAGGAAACTCGATAATGATATCGAGCGTGGTAAAAGGCAACAGGAAATTATTAAAGCAGTTGTTAATAAGGCAGTCTCTGTCGGTTCCGTATTAAAATATGATAATATCATTGAAGCTGTTGGAAGTAATATGACAACCAATATGACATTTGGCGAAATGAAGGGGTTTATTAATTACGGTACAGCAGGGACAAATCTTGATATTGAAACGCTGACACTAAAAGGATATGATTCCCAGCCTGGTGGTGCATATTACTGGATGTTGGATGAGGTAGCGCTGGGTGAGACGAAGACCGTGTTGCAGAGTCATTTGGAGATATATGGTTCCAAGACCGCTGGTGGTCTAAATTCTACTGCCACCATTAAATAAGATTTCTTTCAAGAATAAACATAGCAGCTGTTGAATCCGAATGGGTCAGCAGCTGCTTTTTTGTCTATTCCACCTTTTTCTTGGTAGTGTTTCACTTTATCTTTCATGCTATAATGGACTGTGATTACGTGATACTAAGGAGTTTTAGGCAATGGGGATTTTTAAAAATAATAAGCAAATTGGGTACGAACTAAAGAATTATCGTACACTAGTTGATCAAATAAATAAGAGAGAACAACATTATACTAGCTTGAAAGACCAACAGTTAAAGAGTAAGACGAACGAGTTCAAAGAACGTATTCAGCAGGGTGAAGATATAAAGGACCTTGCTGTTGATGCATTTGCAACAGTCCGTGAAGCTTCCAAGCGTGTTTTAGGATTGCGTCATTATGATGTGCAATTAATGGGTGGATTAGTGCTACTTTATGGCAACATTGCACAGATGGCTACAGGTGAAGGGAAAACTCTAGTTGCCTCTTTACCAAGTTATTTAGTTGCATTAGAAGGAAAAGGCGTACATATCATTACCGTTAATGATTACCTGTCAAGACGTGATAAAGAGTTGATTGGTCAGATACATGAATTCCTCGGACTTACAGTAGGACTGAATGTTACTGGTATAAGCAATAGTGAAAAGCAGCAGGCCTATCAATGTGATATTACATATGGGGTAGGGACGGAATTTGGATTTGATTTTCTTCGGGATAATACGGTTCAATCCATTCAACAGAAGGTACAACGCCCCTATCATTTTGCGATTGTGGATGAAGTAGATAGTGTGCTGATTGATGAAGCGAGAACGCCATTAATTATTGCCGGAAAAGGAAAACCAAGTGATAGACTTTACAAGGTATGTTCCAATGTTGTGAAAAGCCTTAAAATAGACGATGATTTCACGTATGATGTCGAATTAAAAGTAGTGAATTTCACGGAAGCTGGATTAAATAAATGTGAAAAGGTATTTGGTGTCGAAAACTTATTCGACCTTGAACATAGTTCCCTCTTCCATGCATTATTACAAGCACTACGGGCAAGGGTACTCTATGAGCGTGATATTGACTATATTGTGGAAGACGGCGAAATCAAGTTAGTCGATATGAATACCGGGAGAATTATGGAAGGACGCTCTCTAAGTGATGGATTGCACCAGGCGATTGAGTCAAAAGAAGGATTGAAAAATACAGACGAAAACAAAACCCATGCGTCCATCACGATTCAGAATTATTACTGCATGTACCCGACACTTTCAGGCATGACCGGTACAGCAAAAACGAATGAAACAGAACTAAACAAAGTTTATGGAATGGATGTTATTCAGATTCCAACGAATAAACAGAAACAACGCATCGATTACCCGGATATGGTCTTTTTAACGAAAGAACAGAAATATATTGCTTTAATCAAAGAGGTAAAGCAACGACATCAGAATGGTCAACCAGTCCTGATTGGTACAACCTCTATTCTTCAATCCGAAGACGTTGCCAAAGCAATGGATAAAGAGCATCTAGAATACCAGCTATTAAATGCCAAGAGTGTACAACAAGAAGCAAACTTGATATCCCTTGCCGGTCAAAAGGGACAGATAACGATTGCTACCAACATGGCAGGACGTGGGACAGATATCATGCTTGGGGATGAAGTAGTTGAATTGGGCGGGCTCCATGTAATTGGTACAGAACGTAATGAAAGCAGACGAATTGATGATCAATTAAAAGGACGTTCGGCAAGGCAAGGTGATCCAGGTTCCACCCAATTTATTATTTCTCTTGAAGACTATCTATTTGTTCGCTATGCATCAGATGAACTGGAACGCGCGAAGCCTAAGTTTAAATCAAATAAAGATGGATTGATCCAGTCAGCAAATATTTATAAATTTATTGATACGGCACAGAAAATCAGTGAAGGTGTTCATTATCAATTCCGCGATTATAATTTGAACCTTGAAAATGTTGCAAATGAGCAGCGTGGGGTGATTTATAAACTTCGTGATAGCTTTCTCGAGACAGAAAACCCACTCGAGTTTATCGCAACACAAACGGAATCACTTCCACGTGAAATTATGGGTACTCTCATTGATAAACAAGACGCCCCTCAAGATTGGGACTTAATGAAATTGGAAAAAGAGTTAGACCAACTATTACTTGTGGACGTATCCTTTGCTAGTCATGAATTCAACGATATCCATAAACTACAAGAATTTGTAGAGTCATTGATTCAGGAACATACAGAGCAAATGAAGCTTTTTGCACAAAATGAAAGCATGCAGGCATCCGCTAAAGGTACTGGCCTGATCATTATTGATAATTTATGGAAACGTCATTTGGATTCCATCAACCAGTTGAAAGAAGGAATCGGCATCCGACAGTATCAGCAGGAAAACCCGATTCAAATATTCGAACGAGAAGGTTACAAGCTTTTCGAAGCAACGTATCAGGAAATCGAATATGAATTAAGTACACGCATCAAAGGAATGATTAAAGCAATTCTTGACAAGGAAAAGATAGAGTTGGAAGAAACCCACTCATAAATTAGAAAGGAAGATACGATGTTTCGATTTTTAAAGCAAAAAAAAGAAGAAAATAAACATTCCGTTAATGCAGGGGAATTCCTCAATTCAGAAGAAAATGAACCACCGGATGAAATGATTAAAACGGAGCTTTCTATCTTACCAAATTGGAAAATACGAAATGAAGACAGATATGTTTATGCTTTTCATAATAATGAAAGTCCGAAACTAAAAGTAAATCAGATTTCCATTTATGGAATGGAATTGAAAAAGCTGAAAAATAATAATCTTATTGTCACGGCTCTGATTAAAAATACAGTAAAAAAGAGTATTCATTTCAATAACACGACAATTCTTTTATTAGATGGAAACAAAAATATTATCGCTAAAAAGGAATTTAATTTAAAAGAACTTGGAGCTATTCCGCCAAATGGAGCACGTCCATGGAAGTTTACCTTCAATAAAGATGATCTAATTGCTAAAGGCACTGAAATAGACACATCCAGCTGGTCATTAGCATTCGAAATCAAAAAGAAACATCGTCTTGAGTTAGAAGAATCATGGGAAAAATCGATAGCTGAAAATACAAAAGCAAGTTTAGAAGAAATTGTCGCAAATGCAGCACCTTTAAAATCTGGAGAAGTAAATTTTATGGGTGTCCAGGCGAAGCAAAATGAAAAGAGCGAGCTTGCTGTAACGATTCTAATCCGCAATGGTTCCCATAAGAATGTTACACTTAAACAGCTTCCACTTGGATTAAAAGATGCATCTGGTGAAGAAGTAACTAAAGGTGGGTTTGAATTAAAAGACTTTACAGTGAAAGCAAACACTAGTAAACCTTGGACATTTATTTTCCCTGAAAGCATGATTACAAAGGAAGAAATCGATCTATCAAAGTGGCAGGTTTATCCAATAAAGTAAAACTAGTAAGTAGTGACACATGTGGTGTTGCTATTTTTTTGTTTGTATTCACTAGGAAATCTCCCAGGTCTCCCTCACTTCAGTGACATATATTTATTTTTTCACCCTATTTTGAATAACTATTTCTCTATGTTACTATTAAACTATTCTAAAAGCCATATTAATAGAAAGGAAGTAAGAACTTAAATGAAAAATTTTAATAAACTAGCTTTATTGCTATTATTCTTTTGCTCAAGTGTAGCAGTTTATCCCATTACAACAAGTGCTACTGACGATATTTCGTCAACATGTGAATATAAAGGCGAGCCCGGTGTGAACCCTGAGATAGAAACTATGAATTGTTTATTAACCGAAGGTGCCAGGACTTATAATGTCCCGCCAGAGATTATAAAAGCAATCGCACAGGTAGAAAGTGGTGGATGGAAACATTTTGATAAAATTGGAGAACCAATTATTTCCGACGATAATGGAATTGGAATTATGCAAATCACCAATCAATCACAATATGATGAAGAAAGACTTAAATATGATGTTGTATATAATATTCAAGCAGGAGTTGAAATTATCGATAGCATGTTTAAGAGAAATGATTTACCTACCATTAACAATGGAGAACGGGATATCATTGAAAATTGGTATTTTGCTGTAATGGCATATAATGGAATAAAACCAGAAAACAGTCCAATTGTGCAGGAAACAGGAGAACGAAACAGTGACGCATATCAAGAAAGAGTTTTCCAAAATATTAATGAATTAGGTTTAATTGAGTTGGAGGAACTTCCTTTCTCTAGTAATGATTTCGAATATGACCCAGATAGCAATGAAAATATTGAATTTCTGATGATGGACTATCAATTTTCTTTACCACTGACGAAAACAAAACATCATTTTTCAGATGGGCAAGCTGTTCGAACAACTGCTGAGGTAAGAATGAGAGAGCTACCTAATACAAATAGTGATGATACAAAATTACCAAAGGGAGAAAGCTTAACAATTGAAGGGCATTTTCAATATGATAACCACAATCATTTTGTGTGGTATCCAATAAAAACCAATGATGGGTCAACAGGCTATATTGCTTCTAGTTATCTCGGATATCGATTTACAGATTTACCTGCTGGTCATTATGCTGAAGATGAAATCTATTACTTAGTGGATAGCGGGGTATTACAAGGAATTGGAAATGGTCAATTCGGTCTGGATGTACCCTTGTCTAGATGGCAAGTTGCCCTAATGGTTACTAGAGCTAAAAACCTTTCACTGGAAAATCGTCCTGATCTAGCATTTACCGATGTTCCAAGGGATCATAAATATTATGATGTCATTGCAGCGGTAGTTGACGAAGGTTATTTTGAAGGTACCTCTAATACCACATTTGATCCAAATGAAATATTTACAAGACGCGAAATGGCTACAGCCTTGGACAGAATCTATCAATTCCCTAAAGCTTCAACCAATCACCCATTTGAAGATATTTATGCAGATAACAACTCTGATTGGTACAATGATGCTGTCTCTAATTTATATGAAGCAGGTATTACAAATGGAACAGGAACTGGAGAATTCTTCGAGCCTTTTAAAGAAGTGAGTAGGGACCAATTTTCCACTTTTCTCGCACGTTCTATGAATGCAGATTTTAGATTAAGATAAATAAAAAGGAATTAGTGTATTATACTAATTCCTTTTTATTTTTGAAAAATAATAATGCTTTATTGTCCTATATCCACAATTCTTCCTTCAATTTCTGTAGGAATACCATCAGACCCAATTATTACTAACTGTTCCTGCAAGTTTTCCCAGTCAGAAAGTCCTAAATCTGTTACACGGTTGTCGGCATATGCTTCTGCAAATACATCATATCCGTCTCCACCTTTAGCGGTAAATGCATTTGTTGCGATTGTGTAAGTTTCTCCATCTTGTACTTCTGTGAACGTACCATCTTCATTTTCATAGGCAATAGAAACAACACGTTCTCCAGCTGGTTTGGAAGAATCAAATTCAACCTTCGCACCAGCAACATGTAAGAATCCACCGCTTTCTTCCGGGAATGATTTGAAGCTTATTTCAAACGCTTCTTTTAATTCAGATCCAGTTAAATCCATCGTTGCTAGTGTATTGCCAAATGGAAGTACAGTGATTACTTCTCCAGCTGTGATTGGTCCTGCATCAATTGAAGCACGAATTCCACCACCATTTTGGAATGCCATGACAACATCTCCATTATATTCTTTCGCTTTTACCAGCATACCATCTGTTATGATATTACCCAGGATTGTTTCATTTTTACGAACACTTTCACCAGTGGTATTGCCATCATCACCAGTACGTGGGTTTTCCAATGCGAATTCAGTAGTAACACCGATTTCTGTTAACGATGTTTCCCCAACCTTTTCTTTGTATGGTTCTAATAATTCTACTGCTTCAGCATCCGGCTCCTGATCACCAATTGAAATTAGTTGACCTGCTTGTCCAACAACTACACCATTTTCATCAAATTCAACATCAACAACACCTAAATTAGCATTGTTAGCACCTGTTTGCACGATAATGGTAGGATCCTTTGCTGTTCCAGTTTTATCTACATCTACAATAAACGGTTCAGCTAATTCGGTATGGCTATGTCCACCAACGATAACATCAATACCTTCAACTTCTGCAGCCAATGTTAAATCATTGTCGATTGCTGCATTATCGTCGAAACCAATATGTGTTAAAGCAACGATTTTGTCGACGCCCATTCCTTCAAATGCAGCAACTGCTTTTTCAGCTTCTGTTTTGTACTCTTCAAAGGTAACAGCTCCAGGACTTGCAATGTCAGCAGTTTCCGCAGTTGTCAGTCCAAAGATACCAACTTTTTCTCCATTAACTTCTTTAACAATTCCATTATAGATTTTGCCATTTTCTGGTTCACTGGAGATTAGATTACTGAATAGTCCAGTGAATTTATCATCTTTCGAAAAATCGACGTTTGCACTAACAAATGGAAAGTGCGCACCCTCAACAAAATCTTTCAATGCTTGAAGGCCTTCTTCACTGGAACCCAAATCAAATTCATGGTTACCGAATGTCATAGCATCGTAGTCCATTAGATTCATAAATTGTAAATCTGCCTGTCCTTGGAATTCATTGAAATACAATGTTCCTGACATAACATCCCCTGCACTAAGCAATAGCGAGTCCGGTTTTTCCTCTCTAACTTCATTCACAGCTGTAACTGTTTGCGGCATGCTTTCCAAGTTTGCATGTGTGTCGTTTGTATGCATAACAGTAAGTTCGAAGGTTGGTTTAGGTAGCTTATCCCCAAATTTATAATCCGAATTGGCTAATAATAAAGCAAAGTCAATACGTCGCATTTCATCGTTCGGGCTAAATGTCGTCCCGCTTGTCCCTTTAATTAAGCCGTTTGCATAAAGCGTTTCAATATAGGGAGAATACCATTTATCTTTCTCCACATCGGTAAACGGAAGTTCAGTTCTTTTAATTTCCATATCATATGCTTCAACGACCATTTTTGCAAATTCCGAGCGAATCATTTCTTTATTCGGACCAAACGTTCCATCTACATACCCATTAATAACCCCTTGATCATAAAGTGCGTTCACATAATCGGTATACCATCTATCGGATTCTACGTCAGAAAAATTTGTTGATGGAACATTTGTGTCTAGGTTTCGATTCAAAGCAATCATTTTAGCTGCTTCTGAGCGAATAACCGATTGTTCAGGCTTAAATGTCTCATCTACATACCCATTTACTACACCTGCTGCAACTAAATCCTTGACCGCTTGATAGGCCTCATGATCAGATGGTACATCCGGAAATGAACCTATTTCCTCCGCTGCTACAGTCATAGAAGGAACTAGAGCTGATGCTGTCATTACCATTCCTAAAGCTGTAACAGAAGTTCTTTTGCCTTTTTTGCTAATCGTCATAAAATCTACTCCTCCTTGGAATTTATACTCTTAGAAACTACTAATTTTTAAATAGGCAGTTTCTGTAAAAAACATATAGTTATGAACTGAAGTCTATACTTTTTATAAGTCGTCCTTTCCCTCACATTCAAATCATATCAAATGAAAGTAAATTAATAGTGTATTTAATGATAATTTTTTGTAAATATACAATATTGCCTAGTCTGATATATAACAAAAAAAGAAAAGCCTGCAGAGATCTCTCCGCAGGACTTTCCAAACAGTAAAGCTTTGTTCGATAATTTTGGAACAGAAATAACATCATCCTACTCTTAGGTTACTATTCTTACTTGATTACTCTAGCAACCATTGTAGCAAATTCACTTCGGCTAATATTTTTCTTAGGCGCGTAACTCCCATCTGGGAGCCCCGTTGTAATGTTATTGGCTACCAATTTTTCAATATAAGGGTAAGCCCACGAACCTTTATCTACATCAGGGAATAATATGTTACTTTCTCCAGTGAGTTTGTAGCCACGTACTAGGATTGCGGCCATTTCTTCTCTAGTTAAAGGGGCATCTGGATTAAATTCCCCATAATCATTTCCAGTGATGATACCTTCTTTAGCCGCAGCTCCAATATAACCTGATGCCCAATGGTTTGCAGGAACATCCTGAAAATTATGATTGTCTTCCAAAGTTAACTCTAACTCTCTTACAATGATAGCAGCTGCAGACCCTCGGGTGATATTATCTTTAGGTCCAAAATTTCCATTTGGATATCCTGTAATAAGTTCTTTTTGTGCTAAAAACAGAATATCGCTTTCCGCCCAATGTCCCACTGTATCGGGAAATGTTATTGCATCTTGATTAGAATTGTATTTATAGGTAAATGTATTTAAATCACTGATTAATCCGCCATGTATAGCAATAGTTTTCAATACAGTGTTTTCCTTTATTAAAATCGGTTCTTCATATAACATACCATGATTAGCCGTTGGAGTAGATTCGTCAAGCGTATAGATGATTTTAGCATCGGCCAAATTACTAGTTAATTCTAATTCAAATGGATTTTTAAATTCACCAGATGGTACACTAGCCGATGGTGTTTCTATCACAACCTGGTCAATCGTATATTCATAGGTTACAACTTTACTTGGTATATCATTTTGAATGGCCACTGCCTTTAAGGTAGTATCCTCTTCCAATTTAATCGGCCCACTATACTTAATACCATTCGTTAAACTTGGGGTAGTACCATCTAATGTATAGTTTATATAAGTACCATCTGGAATGGTTAATTCAACCTCTATCTGACCAGTGTAGTTTCCACTTTCGGGTGACGCCACCGGTACCGGTACTTCCTCACCTGTACCCTCAATATAACTAATATCAAAAATATAAGGAGACGTATCCGAGTAAGATTGTAGATTTAGTATAACAACATAGTATTTTCCTGCCTTTACATTACTAAAAACTTGAGAAAAATATTTTAATGTTAGATCATCATCGATAAATAAATCTGCATAATCAATTATATTCCCATTTTGATCTAATAATATAGCGGCAGGATCACTGTAATATGCATATCTATCCGTCGCTGTGGTTATCATAAAATCACCGTTGTAAGGAAGGTCCACTTCGAAATAGTCATAATCATCATAGGTTTGGAAATATCCTGCACCCATTGATCCATATGGCAAATAGTTTGCTAAATACATAGAATCATTAGGCTCAAACTCCATAACCAAGTCAGAATCATCACTAGCAGAGCTGTCCATCGTTATATTTAAGTTATATGCATCCTTAGACCAGTGATTATAATAATCATAGATTGCTATATAATAGGTTCCAGGATCCACATAAGATGTATAATTTTCATCATAACCCATCCCTGTTTCATCTATCAATTGGCGATCTATAATGGTATCCCCATCATATTCATATAGCATCCCAACGAGATCGAGATGATTAGAAGAATTCAATAAATCAACAGTTAACTCTGTACTTTCATTAACTTCAAATTTATACCAGTCTACATCCATGGGGAGGTCTATTTTATCACTAATTATTTGATCAGCATTTAATACCTTGGCACCAGCTTTTATATCAGATGCATCATCTTTCAAGGATGGAAGGTTGGTAGTAAGTGCTTGATAGGCATTAACCCTTCCAAAACCAGAATCATCATTCCACTCTGTACTGCCTGAATTCTCTGCTCCTTCCTGAAGTGCCCATTCTATTTCATTCGGGTTCCAGTTTGGATACTCTGCTTTTAACAATCCTGCCAGCGCACTCACAATAGGAGCAGAAAAGGATGTTCCATCACCAAAATTATATCCGCCAAGATAGTTTGCACTTAAAATATTTTCACCTGGTGCTGTTATATCAATAAACCCACCGTAGTTACTAAAGTATGTCGGCTGATCATTTTTATCACTTGCTGCTACATTAATTACTGGGTCGTAAGAGGCAGGATATAATGCACTACCTAACCCGTCGTTACCAGCAGAAGCTACCAATACAATTCCATGATTACTCGCAGCCCATATTGCTTCTTCTTGAACGCTACTATACTGATAGCCTCCAAAACTCATGTTGATGACATCTGCACCACGTTCAATAGCATAATAGATTCCACTAACCGCTTCGTATAATGAAACTATCCCATTTTGATCGGCAACCTTTATGGGAAGTATTTTTGCATTAAAATCAATTCCAGCTATTCCAGTGTAGTCAGTATTACTTGCAATAATACCGGCAACATGTGTACCATGGCCGTTATCATCAACTGCACTTGTATCTTGGTTGACAAAATCATACCCAGACAACACACGTCCTTGTAAATCAGGATGCTTTGCATTTACCCCTGTATCCAAAACGGCAATGGTGACATCAGTTGATCCTTGATTAACATCCCATGCTCTGGTCATATCAATTTGTTCAAGATACCATTGTTCATCTATCCGGGGATCTGACGGAATATATGTGGACTCTAGCAGATAATCAGGTTCCACATATATACTGTTCGAGTCACGTTTTAATTCTTTCAATTTTTTATCATAATCATCATTTTCGGCAACTCTCACCAGAGATATATTTTGCTGTTTCATAAACTCTGAAACTTCTAATTCTTCTAAACTAAACTTAGAGGGAGCAAACGTTTTCCCATGCTTCCATTTCACAATGATTCCACGATCATTAACATTTTCTAGATCGATTTTATCTTTACTCATGATTTGTTGATCGTCATTTTCTTGCTTTTTATAATTTCTTCTAATGTTTTCAAAATCTTGATCCAAGTCTCCACTACTTTTTACGGAGTTACTTGACGCAGAAGTAGAAATTTTTACTTGATCCTCATTTTCTCTTAGACCAAAATAGGTATGAATCAAATCTCTCTTCTCTTCTGGTGGAATCATATCTACGTTAACTTTATCTTGAACCCGAATATCCCCAATGGCTTTTTCAAAACCAACTCTTTCTGCAGCAAAAACCGATTGAGGTAAAACCAATAATAAAATTAACAAAATACTACTAATCCTTCTAATGCATCTTCTATTATACAGTATACTCTCCCCCTTCAAATAGTCTCTATCTTTTATTAATTGAAACTAAGAATATTTGTTCTTACTGATAATAATTATTTGCCTTATATAATAATTCACTAAATTCCGCTCTTGTTATGGATAGATCTGCTTGGTAGGTTCCCCCTGGAAGACCTTTTGCTATATCATGATATGCTAGAGCATTAATAGCACGGTAAGCATAATGATTTTCCGGTACATCTGGAAAATAGCTTTTATCTATATTTTTAATTTCAAAAGCTCTTTGAATGAGAACTGCCATTTCTCCACGTGTTAATTCACCCTCTTGTACAAATAAATCATCGCCTCTTCCTTTAAATAATCCAGCACTAGTTGCTGCAGCTATTTCATTGTAATACTTATCTGTAGTATTAACATCTTTATAATCAGGGTTTGTAACATTAGTAGTATCCAATCCTAAATCCCTCACTAGCATGATTGCTGCTTCCGTACGTGTTATGGTTTTAGTAGGTTTAAAGTAATTATTTTGATACCCTGTAACAGTACCTTTATTATATAAATTCATAATAGATGTGGATGGCCAGTAGGAACTATCTACATCCTTAAAGGCAGTAGAAAGTGCCATCAGTATCGTAGAAACAGGGCGCTCTCGTCCATCAGATGGTAGATTAGCCAATTGTATTTTATCCTTCCCGGGAAAACGCGTTGACATTGTTGTAGACCCACCGCCATCAAGGTTTAATGCACGATATGCACCCAAGTCTACTAGATACTGTGCGAATTCATTCAAATTCATACCGGTACTATAACCTGTTTGACGCCCATCAACTGTTACAAAAAAGACTTTTTCTCCTGTTCGGTCAATCGCAACTGCTGTTCTTGGTGCTCTTGTACTAGCATTTGGACTATTAGGATCCATGGATAATGAGACCTTTCCATTCTTAACTAGCATTGGGCCACTTGCTAGCATGAAAGATGAATCCTTCCATTTTTCGTCAATATTAATAGATAATGAGATTGAGTCATTTACTTGAATATTTTTTAGGTTTTCTGCCCCGATGCCAATTCCTGATAAAACAAATCCATTTTCTGGAATTAACATACTTGTATTATTGGGATATTCACGCTTAGCTATCACAGTTCCTGATACTGTAGTTCCAAATTCGAAACTTGGTTTCGCATCCAACTCCACAACGATTTCTTTTCCCCATTCATTCGTCTCCGTATTTTCACTCATAAAATACGGTGTGAACAAAATAGTTTCATCCGAGTATCGTGGTTTGTTCGTACTTGTAATAGGGTAGCTTGTTCCATTATGGATATAATTCATGTCGAGTTGGTACCGATCAATAACGCCCCTACCGTCTCTATCAATTCCCATTGCGAGTGGTTCATTAACATAGTTGTATTCATATGGGAAAACCTCCCCTGCGTTAACAAGTCTATTATCTTTGGAAACAAGGTTCATAGGTGATCCTATAATATCTCCTGTATTAAAAAAAGAAGCATTAATTGCTCCTGCAACCCAAGTATCATCACGGTTATGTTTAAGCGCATGGGATGTTGTTGTTTCAAGTTTATTTAAAGCAGAGGGAACTCCTATTTCTAGATGTACGTATGGGTTATTAGTATCAATTTCCATCACCCTAACTGCTTGATCTCTTGGTGCTGAATAACGCAGATCCTTGTAGTTCACCCCCTCTGAGACTTCAAAACTATCATTTAATGTTGCTGCCTGTACATTTATAGGTAAACCGGTGGAAATAGGTATTACTGTTAAAATCACTACTAGCATACTTATTACAAGATGTCTCCAATGGTTCGTCACTGTATAAATTCCGCCTCTCTAAGATGTTAAATTCTACCATTCAGTATAAACTTTTTATTTTAGAAATTCTACCAAATAATTAAAAGTTAACTTGATTGTTGACAAGCTATTTACCAATCGTTACGATAAAAAATAGTATTTCGTATATATTTTAACTAGAATGAAGGTGACCTTTTTTGGTCTTTAGTAGCTTAATTTTTCTGTTTGTCTTTTTACCAATCTTATTTATTGTATATTTTATCGTACCTTTTGCTTTAAAAAATATTATTCTATTAATTGCTAGTTTATATTTCTATGCTTGGGGAGAACCTGGTTATATTTTCCTTATGCTGTTTTCTATTTTCATGAATTATATTTTTGGATTACTTATTCATTATAAGCACAATAAAAAAACATATGCTATTCTTGCAATCATAGGAAATTTAACTTTATTAGGCTACTATAAATATAGCTCTTTCCTTATTGAAAATGTCAATGCTACATTTAATATAGAGATTGCTAATGAACCTTTACCACTACCAATCGGCATTTCTTTTTTTACCTTTCAAGCAATGAGTTATATTATCGATGTATATCGAAAAGATACAACGGTGCAAAAGAGTTTATTTGACCTAGCATTATATATTTCTTTATTTCCTCAGCTTGTTGCAGGACCAATAGTGCGCTATAACACTATTGCACAACAATTAAAAAGTCGAGTACATAATATTCCATTATTTGCAAATGGAGTGAGGCAGTTTATTGTCGGCCTTGCTAAGAAAGTCATTATCGCAAATCCTTTAGGTGAGATTGCTGACACAATCTTTGCAACATCACCAAATGAGATCAGTGTCACAACAGCCTGGATTGGAATTCTTGCTTATACATTACAAATATATTTCGATTTTTCTGGTTACAGCGATATGGCGATTGGCCTAGGAAAAATGTTTGGATTCAAGTTTCTCGCTAACTTTAATTACCCATACATATCAAAAAGTATCAGTGATTTTTGGAGAAGATGGCATATTTCATTATCGAGTTGGTTCCGTGATTATGTATACATTCCATTGGGCGGTAATCGAAAGGGAATCTGGAGAACCTATCGAAATCTCTTAATCGTATGGACAATTACAGGCTTTTGGCACGGGGCTAGTTGGACATTTTTGGCTTGGGGGTTATATTATGGAATTATTATAAGTATAGAGAGGGCAGGTCTTCAAAAAATATTAAACCGTCTATGGAGCCCATTTCAGCATCTCTATGTCCTCCTAATTGTAATGATTGGATGGGTTTTCTTCCGAGCAGATAACTTCACCTATTCTTTTGAGTATCTACAAAGTATGTTCTATTTAAATAATGTTGCTTTGTTTGATTATACAGCGGAATTCTATCTTCATGATAAAGCATATCTTATGATATTGGGAATTGTGTTTAGTCTGCCAGTTTACCCTTGGTTCATTAATAAATTATCTCAATATGAAAACCACCATCGATTAAGACCTTTGGCTACTACCGTTCATTACGGAGTAGGACCATTTGTATATATGATTCTTTTAACACTTGTTACAATGTTCTTGGTTAATTCGACGTATAATCCATTTATTTATTTTCGATTCTAAAAAAGACTTCCCTTACCAGATGTGTCAGGGAAGTCCTTTTTACTTTACTTACATCACTAGGTGTAAACTTGCAGTGATAACTTTTAATATTAATTTATTCCACCTGTTGTTCTAGTTTCTCAATCAACTTTGCTCTAATCGCATAGAGAAGCTTATGTACAAAAGAAGTCCTATTAACAAATTCTTCCACAAGCAGTTCATTTCCAATTATTTTCTTTCAATCTGCTTTTTTCATATTTTCCTCCGTACATTTATTTATTCCGTTTGATCAAAATCAAATAAATAATCTAATGTTCTTCCATTACTATATAGAAAGGCCACGGCATCATAATCATCATTTTCTAAATAGTTATATAAGCTTTCCCCTTTGTTATGCCGTAAATCATAAAAGGTAGTATGATAAAAATGGCCCGCAAGCATTGGAACAAGTGGATTGGCGTAAGAGTCTTTCAGAAAAAGCACCTTAGAATCTTTTTCCTTCTTATCCGGGTTTATAATATGAAGTTCACTATAATCTGTCGTAAAAACCTCTGCATATGTCACCTGATCATAATCTAGCTGATTTGCTTTTCCATAAATATCTTGAAAGGAAACTTCATTCTCTGGTTCTAAGCCATTAATAAAAGTTTGCCATTTCTCTGTTTGAATCCGACTTGAAACTGCATAGCACATTTCTTCTCCCGTTGGCTGAAGCGTTTCATATAATTGTTGGTTATATATTCCCATAAATGTTTTGTCTTTAATACATTTCTTTGAGAATTCTTCCGAGACAAATGGACCATCTTCATAAATTGGCAAACTTGCGTCAAACGTGTTACGGATAACTTCATATGCAGCGAGTGCTCCATTCATATTCCAGTGATGATCTGTTTTATAGTAAAAATCCGTGTAATCTATCATCTCAAATTTCTTATCCCACTCTTCACCAACATCAATTACTTGAAGATGTTCTTTAGGTAATTTAGATAAAAGCAACTCTTTATCTAAATTACCAATACTTGGCTTTATCCAACTAGGGTAATTTATATCTAGCATGTTTCGTCGATCTGGTAGTGAAAAATAGTATAATGATAAATCATGTTTATTCGTGTAGTTGGTTAGTTCTTCTATATTGGAAGCAGCCATTTGAATTGCATCTTTATTCACTTCTGTAAATGGTTTAGGATAAACCCACTCTCCATTAATATAATAGTTATCATTTAAAAAAGTTTGATTAGTAATTTGTTGCCATACGAGGTGACTTTTAATCCAACCATCTCTATAATAAAATTGATCCGTGATATAACTCTCAAATTCCTGCATATAAGTACCATCTTTAATAGATTCCTTGTCTATTTCCGGCAATTGTGCAAGTGAACGATTTTCCGCTTCTGATACATCTAGATCATCCGCAAGAAAAATCATACTTCCAAAGAGGGATAGAAAAACAACAAATAATATGATGAGAACGAGATTAGAAAGTTTTTTCATTCTATAGTTTCTCCTTATAATCTGATAAAATTAGCTATGTTTTTATTAAATGTAACATTGATATATATGATATACTTATTCCAGCTAAATAGCAGTACAATATGTATCATGTTACTCTCATAACTTAAGTAATTCAATGCTTTACCTCATAATATATAATAGAGCAAACATACGGGAGTACCAAAAGAAATGTTTAAAAGCTTGGAAGGAATATTGTAAAAGCGAATTACCATCATTTAAAAAGGTTGTTTCTTATGCTGCGGCATTAGAGTACTTCACATTCAACTACTATATAGTGGACCAAGGCGTAACGCAAAACCAAATCGCAAATGAATATGGCACATCACCAGGCAGTGTATCTTCTAATTATCGTAAACTCGAAAATGCTCTTAATCTAAAAAAGCCGTATCCAAGTAAGTAGGATTCGGTTTTTTTATGCTGTTAAGTCTGATTCAATTCTCTCCTAGTCACGTAGCTCTCACCAATAAGTTTTATTTCCATGAACAAGTGGTGCAGCCATAGTCTGACCTCTTGTTTACTTTTATTATATCTAGATGTATACTAAATAATTGATGAATAAGAATAATTATTGGAGATGTAAAATATGAGGGATTTACGTATTCCGGAGAAGAAATTCCGTCCGGAGATTGAGGGTATTCGTGTTGTAGCAGCTTTTCTAGTTGCAATCTACCATATATGGGTTGGTTCCGTTTCTGGTGGAGTAGATGTATTTTTTATTGTATCAGGTTATTTGATTACAATTTCCTTGCTCAATCGTATTGAGAGAGATGGGAAAATAAACTATATTGATAATTTGCTAGGGCTCGGCAGGCGTTTATTACCAATGGCTATGACAGTTCTTCTTACAACAATTGCTTTGTCATTTGTAATTATGCCAACGGTACAGTGGAAACAAATTATTTCTGAGGTTTTCTCTTCGGCCTTCTACTACCAAAACTGGCAATTAGCGACTAATTCTATAGACTATTTAGGACAAAATAATAATGCGAGTCCACTACAACATTTTTGGGCACTTTCCATACAAGGGCAATTTTATATTACGTGGCCGTTTCTAATTACTTTTGGATTTATTCTTGCGAGAAAAGTTTTAAAAACACCAATTCGTAAAACGTTATTATCTATTTTAATCGTTATCTTTTTAGCTTCTTTAAGCTACTCCATTTACATTACTGCTGTAAATCAACCGTGGGCATACTTCGATACGTTTGCACGTGTGTGGGAGTTTAGCTTAGGTGGAATGCTGGCGTTATTGCTTCCATACATTCAAATTAATCGTAATCTAAGTTTGATTCTAGGTTGGATCGGTCTCGCAATCATTTGTTTCACTGGAGTTCTATTACCAGTTTCTACAGTCTTTCCTGGTTATGTAGCATTATTACCAACAACTGGTGTAATGTTAGTAATTATCGCTGGGGAAAATGGCAATAAATTTGGTGTTGATAAATTCCTAGGCTCTAAACCGTTCTTGAAACTAGGTGGCATTTCCTATGGTTTTTACCTATGGCATTGGCCTCTGCTTATTTTCTATTATAGTTACTTTAATACGGATTCCGTTACATTATTTGGTGGACTTGCTATTATTATTTTAACATTAATCCTTTCTTACGCTTTAACAAAAATATTGGAATCTCCGATCAGAGGATTAAGTGTTAAGCACTCAAAGAAAAAGCTCATTCCGATTTTAGCGGCCTTTGTGCTATCAACTGTGCTTGCAAATGGTGCCTGGGCCGCATATACAAACAACGAGGCACAAACTTCTGTTCTGGGTAAAGTCATTAAAGAGGATTATCCAGGGGCTTTAGCAATTCACGAAGATATTCAACCAAATCCAGATGTAGAACCTCTCTTAGAGGATCCAACTGCTAAGGAATCTCTCCCTGAATTTTATTCGGATGGATCCTGTTACTCTACGATGCGTGAATCGGAGGTTACTATGTGTTCATATGGAGATACAGAGGACCCTGATTATACGTTGGCACTTGTTGGAGGTTCACATTCAGGTCATTGGTTCCCTGCGTTAAAAGAATTATCTAATGACTTAAACATTCAAATCGATGTCTACAATAAAGATGCTTGTCGCTTTTCTGCTAATGATATGAATGAAACATTAAGCGAAACATGTATTACATGGAACAAAAATGTAGTTGATCCATTATTAGAAGCAAAACCCGATATTATTTTTACAACGGCAAACGTTGCTGAAGCGACAACTATTCCACAAGGATATATTGATCAATGGGGAAAATTTGAAGGAGTGAGTGAGATTCTTGCAATGCGTGATACTCCACGTATGCCGGAAGATATTCCTCTTTGCTTAGAGCAAAATGATGACGAAACATGTTCTGTTGAGAGAGAAGAAGTACTTTCTGGTGAAATACCATGGGAAAATACAGATGGTTTACCAGAAAATGTAACATTTGCAGATCTATCTAATTACTTCTGTGATGACGAAACATGTTATCCAGTTATTGGTAACATGGTTGTTTACCGAGACAAACATCATATTACCAATCTTTATTCTGAAACACTTTCAGAGCCATTAAAAGATGAACTACTAAGAGCTATTGAAAAAGTAAATAATTAAGTTGATCTAACACGTAGGACATTGTTACTAAAAGTATTATTTAAAGTTGTCACGGTTAGACAGCTTAAGTTGAATATGTCCGTATTCCTAGCTATTAACTTTTTTTATAAAAACACACTACTTTTAAGAGAGCATTCTTCAACGTGAATGCTCTCTTTTGATTACTTAAATGACTCGCCTGCCCTAGACGGTGGACTTATTATTGAGCATTATTACAATACAAATCGCACACACCAAGGAATTAACTGTAAGACACCCACAATGAAAGTAAAGGCAACACCTTAACTAAATGGTCTTTATCATACATACAAAAGAGTTGCTTAGACTTTTCAGATAATCTCAATTTATCTCAGCCTTTAAAAAATGCATTATAAAAGCTTATTTGTACTGCATTTCTTTCTTTATCCCTTTTTCAATGATGATTTATTGCGATGTATTTTTACAAATTCACCCTTCTTTTTTGGTATTCCAGCAATAAATGTAACAATATTTTGGTGTATTTCTACCTATTTCGAATCTGGATATACTTTTTGAAGGGGACAGGTTCTTTCATCCTTACATTTTATAAAACTAAATGATTTCGTGCTAGTTCATAATCAATCGTATCAAGTTTTCCATCTTCCAAAAGAGATTTATTTTTTTGTTCTGCTTTTACTCTTTCTTGATGTGTAATATTTCTGTCCAGCTGTTTTATTAATCGGTCCAGTGATGCTAGCCCATTCCACGGCTCACTTTGAATGAGTTGATCATGAATAATATCTAGTCTTTCAGTTGAAACAGATGGAAAATTAACTAAAGGCAATTCTCTTAAGTTCTCTAACAGAACTTTCTTATCTTTTAAATTAGTAAGTTCCTTAATGCTTTCTTCCAATGCAGTTGTATTTTCTTTAACTGCTGCTACAGTTGCATCATTGCGATATTTATCTATTACTTCAGCAACAACATAATCTCTGCCAGCTTTACCTAAGTTGATGAATTCACTGCCTGCTTCTTGTATGGATTTCATCATCAATTTTTGTTCAAGGGAAATTTCAGGAGTAGTATCTTCAACTCTTAATGACTTAACTAAAGTATCAAGTTCCTTCATAAGGCTTGTTTTTAATGGACAAGTCTGGACAGCACTAATCAATTTTTTCACTTCCTTTGCTTTGTCCATTGAATCAATAAATGCTATTTTTTCCTTGGCAAGATAAAGTCGGTTCATCCAGTTAATACGAAATAGAAGTTCACCTTTTAAACCGATTGATATATGAATATCATTAACCAAGCTCTCAATGTCGTTCAGTTCCTTATTATTAATTTCTAGAGATAACTCTAATATCCCTAATCTGTTGCTTAATTCTTTGTATAACTTTGGTTCATCGATTTTCTCAGTATAAGTTACGCAGTATTGTTCGTTAGTCCTCGGAAATTCTGTTATTTCCTTTGTAGCAACGCTTGAGGGCAAAGTTGAAAAGTCCATTATTGTACTTCCTCCTATTTAGTCTCTCACAATCCGTTATAAAGCATAAAAATGTATATTTTAAGTAGTGTATTTTTTCTTCTAACTTTAAAATTAGAAGAAAAGCCAACCAATAATTTGGTTGGCTTTCATCCTATTAAACTAGACTATTATTAAAAGTTGTTAACGATTTGTGTAATAGAAGAATAATCTCCTAAACCGTCACTGTTTGCATCTACTCTATTGTTAAGAACATTTTCTGCTGCTACAAGTTGTTCAGAAGCAGAAAGAGCTTTATACTCGTCAATATTTAATGCATCTAAGATAGCATCCATTTCTGTGATTGTATCTACTGTTAGATCATTTACAGAAGCAATACCAGCTTGATATTCTACAATAATTCCACTCTCCGCACCAGTAGTACCATCAAGAGCGTAAAGAGCAACTTCTACTTCTGCAGTATTGTTGAATACAACATCAGCATTCTGTTCTAAGAATAGCTCAGCTACTTCTAGACGTTGTGTAGAAGTTAAGTTGTTGTATTCAGGAAGCTCTAAACCTACAAGAAGTGGCTCTAGTTCAGTTACTGTAGTTGCCGCGTTGATTGCTGCAGTATCAAGTAAATCTTGAGCCACATTGATGTTTTCTTGGAAATCACTTGTACCGTCTCCATCAGTGTCTGTAAGGGCAACACCCGCATCTACCAAGGCCGTTACTAATGCTTGCGCTGCGTCTATTTCAGCTTGGTCAGCTGCAAGGTTGCCTTCTGCATCTACTAGAGCTGCTACAGTTTCAGTCACTTCAGTTACAAGTAAAGCCTGAGCTTCATCGATTCTCTCTTGAACATCAGTATTACCGTCATTATCAGCATCTGGTAAAGTTACACCTTGAGCTACTAATGCATCAACTAATTCTTGGGCTGCATTAATTTCTGCTTGATCTGCAGACAAGTTACCATCAGCATCTACTAATGCTGCTACAGCTGCTTGAGCTTCTTCAATTGCTACTTGAATATCAAGTAATTCTTGGGCAGCATTAATTGTATCTTGAAGGTCAGGAGCGTCATTGTTATCTGTATCAGCTAATGCCACTCCAGCATCTACTAATGCAGTTACAAGAGCTTGAGCTGCATCAATTTCAGCTTGGTCCGCCGCTAGGCTTCCGTCAGCAGCTAGTAGAGCATCAACAGATGCTTCAGCGTTAACCAAATCGATATCTGTTTGAATTTCAGCAGCAGTAGTTTCATCACCCGTAATTGCTGCTGCATATTCAGCGATTAAATCAGGGTTAACAGATTCAAAGCCGTTATTGTTTAAAGCTTCCAAAAGCTCGATTTGAGTTGTTGCTTCTCCAACAGCTGTAACTACGTTAACATCATTGATGTCTGCTTGAATTTCTTCAACAAAAGTTTCTGTGCCATCAAGAACGTCATCATATTGAGCAATTAGATTAGAATTAACATTGTTGAAGAATGCTTGTAGAGCGTTATTAAGCTGAACTTGAGTTGTTGCGTTATTTACACTTGCAACTACATCTGCAAGTGTAGTTTCATTTGCTTCTACTACTGCATCAATACGAGCTTGAAGTGCAGCTTGTACATCAGCATCTTTTACTAATGCAACAGCTTCTTCTGCAGCTGCTAAAGCATCTGCAACCACCTCTAAGTCAGAAATTGCTTCAACAGTAATTCCTTCTAATTCTGCTACTTCAGCTTCTGCAAGTGCAGCATAATTTGGAACATATGTTACAAGCTCAGTGTATTCTACACCGTCAATTGAAAACGTTACTTCTGTTTCAACGTTAGCTTCTAGAACAACGTCAGTAAGGTCAACTGTTACTACTTCGCCGTTCGAAAGTGTTACTTCAAGAGTATCAGCGTCAATCGCACTTACACTTTCAACTGAAGGAGTTACCTCTTTATTAGCAGCTTCAATAGCACGTTGTACCATTACAGCATATTCTGCACGGGTGACTCCTGCTTTTGGAGCAAACAAGTTATCTGGTTTTCCAGTAATAACTTCATTTGCTAGGGCAATTTCAGCAGCTTGTTTTGCCCATGCATCAATATTATTAGAATCAGCAAAAGTCAATTCAACTTCGCCTTCAAGATCGAACGCTTGAACAATTGCAACCGCAGCTTCTTGACGTGTTAATACTTTCTCAGGCAAAAAGTTTCCTTTTCCGTCACCTTGGAAAATTTCTGGAGATACTGCTACTACTGACTCATAGAACCAATCATCAGAATCAACATCAGAGAAATCTTCAGGACCTTCAGTAGAAAGGCTTAATGCTTTACGCAATACTTCTGCAGCTGAGTGGCGTTTAACAAAATCTTTAGGATGAAAGTTACCTTTTTCGTCCCCTTGAACATAATCTTGTTCTGCAAGATAGTCAACAGAAGACTTGTACCAACCATTGTTACTATCATTCTCCACGTCTGGGAAACTAACGTCTGCAGCCAATACTGCTGTTGGTACAACCGCTGTAGCTGCCATTGCAGCAGCTGCGGTTATAGCAAATACTTTACGACTTGATTTTTGTTTTGTCATTTAATATTTTCCTCCCTGTTGCTTTTAATTATATTACTCTCGAAAACTATATTTTTAAAATTAAATATGAATATAGTTCCCTCGAATAAATACAAATCAAGCAAAAAGCCAGATTTGATTACTAGGACATAGGTGCTTGTTTACAATTTTACTAGATTTATTTACTTACAATAAGACTATAACACTAAAAATAGTAGATTTCAGCATATTTGTCAAATTTTTCTATTTCCTTGAACCACAAGTTTTTTTAGCATTCTAAGGCACCTAATAGTTATTACTATTGGTATATTATGTCAATTTTAAAGTTGTTTTACAAAAATTACATGTAAAGAGATAAATTTTACTTATCTGTCTTTTCATTTAATGCTTTGGCAAATATATTGGAAAGTTCCGCTCTGCTTATTTTTTTCTCTGGTGAATAGGTTCCATCCGGATAGCCAGTTATAATGTCCGCTTCATACAGTGAATTAATTGAGGCAGCATAATATTTTTCTTGATTAACATCCTTAAACGCTTGGACATACGATTCAGATCCTAATAATTCAAATGTCCTTGCAATCATTAATGCAGCATCTCCCCTTGTAATCGGTGATGCGGCTTCAAACCTATTATTAGGTAACCCGGTAATAATACCTTCCTCTGTGGCAGAATCAATATATCCAGATGCATAGTAATCAGCGGGAACATCTTCATAATTTGTTTCTCGTTTTGTACCATCTAATTGGAAGGCTCTACCGATTAAAGTTACAACTTCTCCTCGACTAATAGGAGAAGTTGGACGGAAAGAACCATCCGTAAACCCGTAAAGATAATCTTCTAATCTAAGGAAATTTACAGAATCTGAAAACCACTCATTTATTTGCATATCCCAAAATAATTTCTCTGGCGATTGAACAAAACCATGCCCATAATTATAATCTTTACCGCTTTCTCCTAAGTCTAAAGCATTCGTAGAAATTATTTTCTCTAAGCTTTTCTTATCAATAAAGGGATAAACTTCCAAATATAAAGCGATCACTCCAGTTGCGAATGGGGCTGCCATCGATGTGCCGCTCATCGCTGCATAGCCTGTACCGTTATTCACTATATGTGTGCTAAAAATATTTTCACCTGGTGCCGTATAATCCAGAGAAGGCCCTATATAGGAAAACTGTGAATTCACCAGGCTATTGTCTACAGCTCCCACTCCGATAACCGAGGAATAACGAGCAGGGTACATAACATCATTTAATATTTGCCCATTTCCTGTTTCGTCATTTCCTGAAGCAGCAATCAGAATAATTCCACTTTGATGTGCTTTCTCAACTACTTTTTCTAGAGCAATGGTTTTATAATTACTTGTTATACTTAAATTAACAATATCCAACTCTTGTTCAATCGCCCACTCTATACCTGCAATGATATCTGTCTGTCTACCTGTTCCTGATTTATCCAATGACTTAATTGCATAAATATCAGCCTCCGGGGCGACCCCAATAACTCCAACATCATTGTCCAATGCCGCAATAATTCCAGCAACATGGGTGCCATGTCCATTGTTATCTTCATAAGTGGCACTATTTTCCACAAAACTTTTTCCATTAGTAACATGCAAATCAGGATGTATACTGCTGATTCCCGTATCAATAATCCCAATCTTTATTCCATCACCTGTTATTCCTAATTCTTTTGTATGGTCATCAACCGTCTTCCCATGACCCCAATCAACGACCTGGCCATTTGTTTTTACAATATAATCAGGTTCTATCCAGGCAACGTCTTCTTTGTTCCTT
Organism: Oceanobacillus sp. CF4.6; assembly: GCF_051262635.1. Lineage (NCBI taxonomy): Bacteria > Bacillati > Bacillota > Bacilli > Caryophanales > Bacillaceae > Oceanobacillus > Oceanobacillus sp. CF4.6. The sequence goes on from NZ_JBIMEX010000003.1 coordinate 76,671, forward strand.
AATTCATCTATATATATAGATGGAATAGAAATTGAAACCGCACCTATCGTTTCGAGAACATGATGCAGTTCATAAGGTATTCCCTCGAGCAAGCTTAAATTTAGATCAATGTTTTCTTCAAACCCCAAAATTATACGTTCAATATCGGAGCTCTTCAAATCTGATGCATGAATAGAAATAGGGGTAATAATTAAGTTTATAAGAACTATGAATATTATTAGCGGTTTTTTCATGAGCTTATTCCTCCTATTAAATAAGCGGGCAATAATTGCCCGCTTATCTCCCCTTCCAATCATAGTAATCTAATATTCCTAAAGAGATTGCTTTAGCTGATGCCTGTTTATGTGTTTTTAAAATTGCAGCATCCAATTCATTTGTCATAAAACCCAGTTCAACTAATACCGACGGCAATGGGGTCTTTGCTATCACATGGAAGTTATCCATTTTAACGCCCCTATCTCTTGTTCCCAAGGCTGCTACAAGCCTATCTTGAATGAATCCAGCTAACGCTTTACTATCGAGGGCTCTTTGGTCTAATGCAGCTGTCGAATAGAAAGTTTCTGTACCATTGGCACTTGCTGTAGCAGCATTCCCGTGAATACTCACAAATGTGTCCGCCCCTTTATTCACTGCAATGTCCACTCGGCCTGACAATGATATAAAGGTATCCGTTGTTCTTGTCATCACAACCTCAACATTTTCATCCTGCAGATATTTCTGAACCCTTTTTGCAACATCTAAATTGAGCTCTTTTTCAATTATTCCATTTCCACTTGCTCCTGGATCACTACCACCATGTCCGGCATCAATCGCAATTATTTTGTTGTTTACAGGCTTATCTTGTAAATAACTTTGGCTTACATAACCTACTATGTTCCCCGATTTCACATATACCCAATTACCATACTTGTTGTAAGTTGTAACTTCATCATTCATATAGAGAAGTCCGATAGATTGATAATTTGTTCCCGGTCCCTGTCTCACATTTAAGGCAGTAGCATTGACAAATTTCTTCTCGGATTGGAATTCAATAGCCTCTACCCTAAATTCAGTATTTACCGCGCGAGCAACCATTAAAGAAAACTCTACTCTTGTTATTGGGTTATTCATTTTAAACGACCCATCAACATACCCATTTGTAATACCCGCAGTTGATACTTGATTAATGACCTCAGCGTGCTCTTTATTGGCTGGCATATCTTCGTAGTAGACATTCCCTGTCTCTTCCAGGTCAAATGCTTGCGATAGAAGATAAGCCATTTCCAGGCGAGTCATATTCCTTTTTGGACCAAAAGTTCCGTCCCCATATCCTTGAATAATTTCATTTTCATATGCTGACTGAATGAACCCTGATGCAAATGATGTGGGGTTAACATCAGAAAATGCTGTTACTCTCGGTGTCCCCTTTAGTCCTAATGCCCGACCAATCATCGTGGCTGCTTCTTCCCTCGTCAGGTTTTTTTCTGGCATAAACTCACCATGCTCATTTCCGACAACAATCCCTTTATCAATTAAAAAATTGATCTCCGTAGCGTACTGTTTAGGAACATCTTTCACGTTATCTGCTGCTGATGTTTCTTCTTCCGACATAATAAATATAGTTGCCATAAACATGATTAACAGTAATGCAATTAACTTATTCTTCATCGTGTTCCCCTTTTTGTTTAAATATTATAATCTATTTATTCGACATAATAATTACTAGATTTTAGTTATAGATATTGTTTTGACTGAAGAAACATTAAACAAAATATACCATAATAACAGGATTTTTCCAATGCCTTTTAATGAATCAAAGTGGAAAATTGATATTTTTACAAAAAAACGTATATTTTTCCATATATATTTGGTAGATTAGTAGAGTAGTGAAAATTTTAGGAGGGATAGTTAAATAATGAAACGTATACTTATATTTCTTGTCACATTTTGTTTGTTTTTCTCATTTACCAACCCGAACATATCACACGGAGCCAGTAGTGATATAAACGGTCACTGGGCGGAGAAAGAAATGAAAGCAATCATCGATAAGGAAATTATGAAAGGTTATCAAGGAAGCTATCGTCCTTATGATACAGTTACCCGTGCGGAATTTGCTGCTTTCCTCGTTAGATCACTGAATCTGCCAAAAGATTCAGTTCCCGAAACGACTTATAAAGATGTCATTCTCGATGAATGGTATTATTCGGAAGTTATTACCGCAAGTAATAATAACTTGATTCAAGGTAATGATAAAGGTTTATTTGAACCAGAAAGAGAAATTACTCGTCAGGAAATGGCTGTTATGATAGTTAATACATTAGATTTCATGCAGATTAATTCAGCCAAATCACCTTTAAACTTTGCAGACAATACTAACATTGATAGTTGGGCTTACCCTGCTGTACAGAAATTAGTGTCTCATGAGATTATCAAAGGGAAACCAATCAATGGAGAGCTGTATTTTGCTCCAGTCGATGATTCTACCCGCGCTGAAGCTGCAACTGTAATTTACAATATGCTGAAGGTACTTTATCCAAATAGTAAGGAAATAGTTACTTCATCTATTAATAGGAATTTCTCGGAAACTGTGAACATACAATCTAGTGTGAGTCCAAAAGTTGATGGAGCAGGAATTTTTACTGCAAGTCAAAAGCTTGTTGCCTATTATTTGAATCCAAACAATTTCAGTGTAAGTTCTCCAGAGTTTTTTCAGTATTTGGATCTATCGAAAAGCCTCGGTGTTATTGACGTCAATGAAGTAAATAACAAAATCCTTACTAATAAAGGAATTCTTACAAATACTGGTCAAGCTTTTATTAATGCCAGTTTTAATAACGGTATTAACGAATTCTACTTAATATCTCATGCCTTGCATGAAACAGGTAATGGAAGTTCTGCCCTTGCTAAAGGTATTGAAGTAGGATTGGATAAGAATGGAAATGCAGTGAGAGTCACATCTGCGAATAGGAGTACACTTACGAATATAAAAAAAGCCTATAATATGTACGGTATTGGTGCTTTCGACAAGGATCCTGACAAATATGGTGCTGAACGGGCCTATCGAGAAGGATGGTTCACCGTAAAAGAAGCAATTATTGGCGGAGCTGAATTTGCTAAAGACAAATATATCGGCGCTGGTCAAAACACACTGTACAAAATGCGCTGGAATCCAGATGCTCCCGCGACACATCAATATGCTACACATGTTATGTGGTCTGTCATTCAAGCAAAAAATATCAAGTCTATGATGGAGAAAACCAATTCACTAGAAAATACTGCTTTAACTTTCGAAATTCCTGTATATAATAACCAACCAGATTACTCTCCATTACCTACAGGAGAGGCAATGTATGCAATTGATACAAAACTTACTGGTGAAACAGGTAGAACCACAGCAGACTATCTAAACTTAAGGTCATACCCTTCAACAGCAACAAATGAAAATATTATAACTGCTTTACCAAAGGGAACTGCATTTAAAGTGGTAGGTCAAAATGGCAGCTGGTATAAAATTAGTCAAAATGGAGTCGAAGGTTGGGTAGCAGGCTGGTTAATTCAACTGGATAAAGATCTGAAAGTAAGTACTGCATCCATAAAAGAAAATGGTACTGAAGAATATGAAGAGTATACAGGTATTTACGGCAAAACCACAGTTAAAAATATCAAACTAGTGACTGAACCTTCATCTTCCGGTACTCTAATCAAGAATATCGATTTACCAGTAGGAACAGAAGTGGAAATATTAGAGTCATTCGAAGACTGGTATAAGATAAGAACATCAAATGAAATAGGATGGGTTTCCAACAAAACTATCTTTTTAAATAACCTATCACAAAATTAATGAAGCTTACTAAAAAGGAAGGAAACAGCTACTTGTTTCCTTCCTTTTATGTTATATTATTAGGGATATTTATGTGAAAAATAAAGGAGCAAATTTTTATATGAAATACGTAACAATTATGGATATTCCATTTCTACATACGAATCAAAAAGCTTTTGTCTCGTTGTTGGATGAGCGAATCGAACAGGAAGAGAAAACATTTGTGATTACAGCAAACCCAGAAGTCGTTATGAAGGCAAATGAAGAACAAACATTTAAGAACTATATTCAGCAGGCGACCTATGTTGTTGCCGATGGAATTGGAGTTGTTAAGGCAGCCGGGCTCCTGAACAATCCACTGCCAGGCCGTGTTACAGGTTATGACACGATGATGGAACTATTGGCAATTGGCAATCAAAAGCACTATAAAATCTTTTTACTTGGTGCCCAACAAGATACATTACAAAAAACAATTAAAAATATTAATACAGACTTTCCAAATATCGAGATTGTTGGTTCCCACGATGGGTACTTTAATTGGGAAGAAAATGATATTACAAAATCGATTTCCGAACTTCAGCCAGACATTATCTTTGTCGCTCTCGGTGTACCAAGACAGGAAAAGTGGATCGCAGAGAACTTGGAAAAGTTCAATAAAGGCATATTTATCGGTATCGGTGGTTCCTTTGATGTGATTGCAGGTACTGTAAAACGTGCGCCAATCTTTTGGCAGAAATTAAACTTAGAATGGTTTTATCGTTTGCTGAAACAGCCATCCCGATTTATACGAATGCTTGCACTCCCTCGCTTTGCTTTGAAAATACTCAAACAGAAAATGAAGGGAAACCGTGCATCATGAGTCAGTCAACATTTGTCAAAAGCACCATGATTCTTACGATTGCAACACTGCTATCTAAAATATTGGGAAGCATTTTTCGAATTCCATTGCAAAATATCGCAGGTGATGAAGTACTTGGTATTTTCAGTCTGGTTTATCCTGTTTATATGGTAGCACTCATTCTATCGGTGGCAGGTCTTCCACTTGCAATCTCCAAATTGATTGCAGAGGCACGCACGAAAAACGATCCCTCTTCTATTCGAGAGATTTATATAACAGCAAGTATTCTTGCTGTATTATTTGGTTTAGCAAGCTTCTTGTTCATCTTCAGTTTTTCAACTGAAATTGCGAACATGCTAGGCGGTCCATCTACGAGACTTGCATTGATTGTTGTAGCAGGAACATTGCTTGTGGCACCATACATGGCCGTATACAGAGGTTTTTTTCAAGGTTATGGCGATATGCGGCCTACTGCTGTTTCACAGGTGCTCGAGCAGTTAATTCGCGTCGGTTTAATATTGATTGTTGCTTATTATCTGGTAAAGCTAGGTTATTCCGATGAAATTGTTGCTGGTGGGGTCATGATTGGGTCCGTTGTTGGCGCACTTGCCTCCCTATTATATCTCAGAGCAAAATATAACCGTTCAGCATTACGACTGAAATCGACAAACAACTATTCCTTCAAGACATTTAACAACTATAGCAAAACGATTTTAAAAGTTTCGATCCCAATTGCAATTGGGTCGATTACGATGGCATTATTTAATTTAGTTGACTCCTTTACAGTTTCTTACGGTTTGAAATCTGCCGGTGCTGCCACAAGTGATGTCAATTATTTGTATGGAATATATGGACGTGGTCTTTCATTGGTACAAATCGCAACCGTTTTTGCAACTTCTATTGTACTTCCACTTGTTCCTCTGATTACAACAAAATTAACAAGTAAAGATTATACCGGCACACGGGCGATTATTGAGAAAACACATCGGATGACACATTTGATTTCATGGCCTGCAGCAATGGGCTTACTTGCCTTAACACTACCTTTAAACCTTGCCCTGTTCACTAACCTTGAAGGAAGTTCCATGCTTGCGATTATCAATTTCAGTTCTGTTTTTACATCGTTCGCTTTATTGGGAACAGGTATATTGCAAGGGATGAATTTGGCTAGGGCCGGTGCATTTATCATTATTGGAGGGGTTATTTTAAAAACCTTTTCAAATATTTACTTTATCCAATGGTTTGGGTTAGATGGTGCAGCATTATCTACATTGTTCGTCTATCTCATGCTGGTCATTATTAATACGATTTATATTTGGAGACATTTGAAATTCACATTTATGAGTGGACAGACAGTGAAGATGATCTTTGCTTCGCTAGTCATGGGGATTATCATCGGTGTACCAACATTGCTGCTTGACGTGGCCAGTTGGTCAAGGATACAAGCCATGGGTTACTTAATACTCACCATTGCAGCAGGTGCAGCTATTTACTTCCTACTGTTATTGGTATTGAAAGTACTGAGCAAAAACGACTTAAAAAAACTCCCTGTAGTAGGGAAATATATAAAATAAACTTTTGGAACACGAAAGGAAGAAGCAATCATGAGGATACAGAAATGGATTTGGGGAGTTCTCTTAGTATTATTAGCTCTCTCTGTACCAGGCATAATGGAGAGATGGAACACGGAAGCAAATAACCAAACATATGAAATGGTTATCCCTTTTAACCAGATAGCTGAGCTTGCGGAAGATGATGATATGACTCTTGATGAAGCTCTTGAAAAGTTAAGTGATGCAGGGCTGACTACAGTTAGCCTCGAACCAACCTCTTTAAGTGATTTGGAAGCAATGGACTTCATTTCCATTTTTAGTGAGAGTGAAATGGAGGACAACTTATTATTTAGTGAGTTTCTTGATGATTTTAATCCTGAACTGGAAGGATATTATGTTACCTTGCCAGAGGAGCCTTATTACCAAGAACTGATTACCGGCTATTTCAACCCGGAAGAAGTGATGATCGGTGATATTGCCTTTTATTTTATCGAGGAAAACGAGGAATACACCCAACATACGGACTTTGGCTATGATGAATTAGCAATTGAAAAAATAGAAGAATACCAACTTGCACATGTTATGCGGGTTGAGAATGATAAAAGCGATATTGTCAATCAGCAAATTGTCGACCAGCTAATTGATCTGAAGGATGAAAATTCAAAGGGCCTACTGCCTTCAGGTACGGAACTTATTGGCTTTGATGAGGAAACGAGTAGTAATGTCCTGGCTTCCGAGTTAAGTGAGGCAGGATACAGCTTTTATTCCATTGAGTCTAATCCAGTTAAGGGTCTTTCCAGTGTCGCCAGGAATACGAACTACAATATCATTCGATTGCATAGTATCAATAAGAGTGAGGAACTTGGATTGGATAAAAGTATTGATCGAACGATTCGGGCTGTCAAGGAACGTAATTTGAGGTCTATTTTCTTTCATATTCCAAGAGTTGGGGATCCAGAGGAAAACCTAGAAGCCGCTACAAGCTATCTTGCTGGTGTTCAGGAAAATATGCCAAATCATTTTAACCCTGGTATTCCACAGGCTTTTGAACAAATGTCCATTCCCTTATGGGTCAAAGCGATGGTTCTGTTAGCAGGTATTGTCTTTACGTATTTGGCTGCAAGTGTCGTCAATAATCATAAACTGCAATTGGTTGCTGCTACATTTATGGTCCTACTGGCAGGTGCCTATGTTGCACTTGATAAAATGGTCTTATTACAAGCTTTTGCATTAATAATTGCTGTAATCACTCCAATATATGCGGTATTATCAGTTGCTTCAGGGTCAAAACAGATTAGTAAAATTACGGTGCGTTATCTAAAAGCGATTGGGATCAGCTTTGCTGGGATTATCATTGTTGTTGGATTGTTAAATGGGAATGCATTTATTACAGGGGTCGAATCGTTCCGAGGGGTCATCATGGTATATGTTGTGCCAATTGTTTTTGTCTCCCTTATGGTTATTTGGATGATTAGTAAAACCTATTTGCAATCAAACCAATTAAAACCTGCACTTAAACAGACAGTGAAATTACTGCAAGTCGAAGTGAAGTATTGGCATCTTGTGGTATTTGTTTTAATAGCTGGGATTGGAATGTTTTATATCGGGCGAACAGGTAACTTTGGTTTTGCAAGTGACCTGGAATTAATTTTCAGGCAATGGCTGGAAGAAACGTTATATGTCAGACCGAGAACGAAGGAATTCCTGATTGGTTTCCCATTCTTTATTTTAGCCCTTTATATGATGGGTATAAATAAGAAATGGGGAAGTATTCTACTCATTCCAGGTGTCATTGGCTTCCTGTCGATGATGAATACATTTACACACTTTCATACCCCTTTATCGGTATCAATATTGCGTACCGTTTATAGTATCATTCTTGGTTATTTGATTGGACTGTTGTTCATATTTATCGCTAAAAAGGGTTACCAAATTATTTCTAAGCAAGTTTCGAGGTGGACCTAATGCATATTGTACTTTCAGGTTACTATGGTTTTGATAATGTCGGTGATGAGGCAATCCTATTCTCTATCATTCGTGCACTCCGGGATATACAGGAAGATGTGGATATTACAGTGCTTTCCAATAATCCAGAAGCAACAAAACAGACATATGGTGTGCAAGCTGTTAATCGTTGGAAAATTAAAGAAGTTAGAAATGTATTAAAGCATGCAGATGGATTGATTAGTGGTGGTGGAAGCCTCCTACAAGATCAAACTGGGATGAAGTCTATCCCTTATTACACTGGCGTTATACAGATTGCAAGAATGCATAAAACTCCTGTTTTCATCTATGCTCAAGGAATGGGCCCAATCAATCATAGGGTTAGCAGATGGATTGTAAAGTTAACTTTGAATAAAGTGAACAAAATAACAGTCAGGGATGAAGATTCCAAGACATTACTAGAAGACATTGGGATTCAAAAGCAGATTACAGTCGTACCCGATCCGGTATTAGGACTTGATGGAACTTCCTTTTCCAGCAATTGGTTTGCCGAGCAAAATATCAGTGCATCATTTGTTACGGTTAGTGTCAGGGACTGGGAAACAAGTGTATTATATAAAGAGAAAATTGCCTCCTGCTTGGATGAAATTGTTCGTAGTGGAGATGCGGTTGTGTTTGTACCGATGCATGGGGAGCATGATGAGCGGTCCTCGAGTGAAGTAGCAGGACTGATGAAGGAGAAAAGCTTCATCTCCCCTGCTCATGCCTTGATTGAAGAAAAGATTGCTCTTATTGGACAATCTAAGTTACTGATTGGCATGCGGCTACATTCGCTTATCTTTTCTGCAATCACGCATACCCCATTCATTGCTATTTCCTATGATCCTAAAATTGATGCATTTGCATCGATTGCAGATCAACCGGTTGTAGGTCATGTGGAAAAAAATAATTGGAATGAAGGAAAACTTTTTGCTAAAGTAGAATATATGTTAGCAAACGAAGCAGAAGCACGGGAAGCACTAAAGTGTAGAATCGATTCTTATCAAAAAGAAGCAGCGGAAACATCCAAATTAGCTGTAGAGACATTTATGAAATAGATAGAAAAAATGCGAACAAGGTTCTTACTCCTTGTTCGCATTTTCTTATGGAAGAATGCTGATTTTCCTGTTTGCATGGTCATAACTGAGATTTACTTGTAATTTGCCCTTTACAAAGCGATTTGGCACCTATAACTATCTTCATCCTTTTGGCAGCTAAATCTATAAGGAAAGCGTCGATAGTTTCATAAAGAAATATTTTTAATTTCCAAATTTGCTTTTTATTAGTTGGTTAACCTCTCTAACTGACTTATTAGAAAGTGTGTAAACAAAACCGTATTAGTGTCTTTTATATCCATTATTGTTCCAGAATTCTCATTTATCCAAAATAAATACGCTTCCTCTGCGATTTCAACCTTGTACTGCGGTTCAGTCACATCAACAATACCAGAAACCTTTTCTGCATCATTAATTGCTTCATTAATTCTATTGATTTCTTCAGAATCCGAAATTACTATTATCGAATCCTCATTCACCTCATAAATATTAACCTTCTCTATATTTTCAGTAGAACAAGAAACTAATAATAAACAAAAAATAATAACGAATACACTGAGTATTAGGTTGGATTTCCAATTTAACGAAATTCTAACGGTTTTCTTCTGACCATGATTTCAATTGTTCTATAGAGTCTGTTTTAAACACCACTCCATCTCTATCAAAAACCATAATCATTGGGAGTTTTTCAATATTAAGTTCTTCTTTATAATCGATTGCCAATCCTTCAACATAAGGCACCCAAGAAATACCGCCCGAGAATGATTCAGGGACAAATTTTTCGAAGTCCATTTCATCATATGGTGGCGTTGTACCTTCCTGATACAATAAAACAGTATGTAAATTATCTCCTTTAGCTAAAAAACGGTCTAATTTCTCTTGTCTAGACATATTTAATTGAATAATATTATTTGCTTTAAAAACACTTTCATTACTTGAACTTGTAGTCTCTGATGTCTCATACACCGCTAACTTTTCACCTTTCTTGAAATCTTCTGGGTCGACATTCGCACCTTGTTCATCCTGAAACGTTGTGTTTTTATTGTATATGATTGTTTTGGAATGCTGGATATCAACAACCTCTCCAGTATTTTCACGATTTACCCATTTGGTAATATCCAAGTTAAGTTCACTCTTTGATGTGTCTATGTGAGTCAAATAACCCGTCATTGTGTCATTATCAATTTCTTTCTTTTTATCGGCACTATAATTGTTTTCACCATTAGAACACCCTACCGCTAAAAAAAGTGTCGTTGCAACTAAAATAAGAATTTTCAACCAAGTTCTCATTAATTCTCCCCCCCTTAATTGTAATAGTTTATTAGACAGCTTTATAAAAAGAAGTCCAATAAGAGTTTGAACACTTAAAAATAATAGCGAATGTAACATAACAATAAAGAGGCTATACCAAACATCAACTGTCGGCACAAAAAGTATATAAATTGCTCCTGCTACAATTCCCATGACGCAGTATGCTGGAATAACCATGAATGCACCCCAACGACCAAATACCCTATATATTGAAAAGGCAATTCTGTCTGCCAGAATCGAAAGGGGCAATGCTAAATTGGTAGTCAACAGTCAATGCTTCCATCAGCGAATCTCCATTGAATATTCTCCATCCGATTGCAGAAACAAGTGCAGAAATAACTTTAATTCCTGGATTTGTAATCAGTTGAAAGAATCTCATTCTATATTCCCTTTTGCTGTATAAAATATTTGCTATTATTTTCTGAATATACAGTCCAAACATACCATATTTTATTGGTAAATAAAATATGGTATAGTGCTGATTTATACCGTTCAAAAGTTAAAAAACAGTCACAACCAGGGATAATTCCTGATTGTGACTGTTTTTTTCTTTGGCTCTTTAATTAATGTTTGTTACTTTTTAGATGGGAATTTTTCCATAGGAGCCATTTTTCCAAAGATAACCCAATAATGCGGGATATAGCGCGTTGCAAAGCGTACAATCGCCCAGCTGAATAATCCAATTAATATAAATGTCAGTATTTGCCAACCATGGTACATAAGCGGTGTGCCAGAGTCATATACCGCTCTAAACACCATTAGGAATAAAGGATGGATTAAATAGATTCCAAACGATGTAGCACCTATTTCCATAAAAATCATTTTCATTCGTGGGCTGAATTTTTTATTTGCTATATGGGAAAGATAGAATAGTACCTGTCCAGCGATCAAAGCATGCATTGCCCATGTGAATTCACCCAAATAGCTATTAACGATATTCGGCAAATATGGAGCAATCGATGTAAATACCCCAATCCTTACGAGATACATATAACCCGTATACAATATAACAATGGCTCCATAACTAATGAATAAAGGCAATACAACCTTATCCTTAAAGAATGGATCCTTCATCTTCGCCCTGATTTCGTTATAATAGATTCCTAGATATGCCCCAGTGAAATAAAAGGAAAGATATGATAATGAAATAGATCCCTTCAATGTTATATGGAAATAATTTTTATTTAGAATGACCCATACCCATTGCAGCAATATCCCTATCCAAATCGCATTTTTCCTTAGAAAAGGATATTTTTTAAACATGATTAACAATAATGGGAAAAGAATGTACAGTTGCACACTAATAAATACAAAGTACAGATGTGGATGCGCCTTACCTAGTGCGGTTAGTTCCGCGAACCTGCTGAAGGCAGCTCCAATTGTCGGGTAATCATAATAGACATACCACTTAATTAGAAAATATATCGCTGAAAAAAGAATATACGGTATCAGGATATACTTTAATCGTTTCGTATAAAATCGCTTCATTAAATCCCATGAAGTCTCTCTTGGATAATAATTATAAAATAGAACAAAGCTACTAAGCATGATAAAGGTAGGTGTACCTAGTTTTCCAGCTATATTAAGAAAGTTATAGATTGGAAAGAGTAGCGAATCAGGATCCGTGCTTGTCACACCACTTGAAGAGGAGTGAACGATCATTACTGCAATGATAGCAAAAGCACGTGCTAATTGGATTTCATCTAAACCTTTTCTTTTTGTAGTATTTTTCATATTCTCACCAACTTTTTCTGTCATTAACTTAACTAGTTTACCATTTTTGATAGCTCTTGTCAGAAGTATTTTTTTCCAAACCTGATATGCATGTAGCATGGCCTTTATCCACTTTATACGATTCACATCTGTAGTATGATGTGGAGGATTGATTTTAATTGCAGTTAAGAGTAGAGGAAGGAAATTTGCCCGATTATAAACGCTGGTTAAATGATATCATTGCTGTATTTGGTGGCGTTTATAACTTTATGTATCCTAATTCCATTACGAATGATCTTTCCAATTACTTCGATGGGCATCATTTCTATCCGGAAGTCGGCAACATGATTGCAGAAACCATTAGCAATGAAAATCCCCAAGGCGTTCCAGAAGATTTCGGAATGTACATGACGGAGCCAATAGAGTAAAAAATAGACACAAACAGGAGTCCCTTCCGTTTGTGTCTATTTAACGTTCATTTCTTTCCCTTTTTCAGAGATAAGCGCTTTTACATACATTCCTTCATTTAGTCCAATAGCAATCGCCTCTTCTGTGTCAACTCCATTAATTTTATAGTACTTTTTCCCCTTTTCTAATGCATTCGAAAAGTTGCCAGCGTATGCCCCTTCTTTATCGGAATGAGATGTAACCATACCAATTTCTTCCCCGATTTCGCTCTTGTCTACTACCTTATCCGTTATCACATAAGATTCATCATTCCAGCGCACAAATTCATATGCCCAGCTTCCGCTAGAGGTAGTGGAATGAGCTTTGATCTCTATATCTTCTGGAAATCTGATTGGAGGTGCCATTTCTAACTGTGGTTTGGACGGATCAAGAGAAATAACTACCGCTGTACCTACTTCTACATTATTGAATATTTCAGCTCCAATACGATAATAAGCACCATCTTGTTGCATGGCAATTGATTGTAGTTCTTCTTCTGATTTAGTAGAGAATGGTTCCTTATCAAGATTAGGTACGACCAATAGTTGATATTCCGGTTCGGTCTTTTTCTCAATCACTATTCCTTCCATCGTTATCCATTCTTCCGATTCAGTTTGATCAATCGTACCCGTCTGATTTGTGTTCACATCCACTGTTTCATTAGTAGTAGTTCCACAGCCAGCTATACATAGCAACAGTATGGCCAATGGGAAAATTATCGTTTGATAGTTCATCTTCTTCCACCCCTCTTGATAAATTAGACGAATTTTACAGGTGAAAGTTACGTTTAATAAAGGTTTTCAGATACAAAAAACACTTACGTAAACTTTTACGCAAGTGTTTTTTATAACTGTTTATTTCTTTATCTTTCCAGATTCCATTAAACTTAGCAATGGACGATATTTGTCACTGATTAAACCTGTTACCTCTACGACTAATTCGACTAATATCAAGAGGGCGAATAATATCAACCCAGCTCCCCACAATGTAGCTTCTGTGAAGATAATTGCTGCGATACTGAATAACCCGCTCATTGCGTAAATAATAATAACAGATTGCCGATGTGTAAATCCAATTTTTATTAAGCAATGATGTAAATGAAACTTATCTGGTGCGGATAGTGGTTTTTTATGAATAATACGACGGATAATCGCAAACGTTGTATCCAAAATTGGTACGCCTAAAATAATAATCGGCACAATCAAGGAGAAGACTGCAACGTTCTTAAATAGCCCCATAACTGCTAGTACACTTATCATGTAACCAAGAAATAATGAACCTGTATCCCCCATAAAAATCTTTGCAGGGTAGAAATTAAATACTAGGAAACCAAGTGTACTCCCTAACATGATAAAGCCCAGTAAGGCAACTAAAGGATTTCCCATGAAAATCGCCAATATGGAAAATGTTAATAAAACGATGGAAGAAACACCAGCTGCAAGTCCATCCAATCCATCAATTAGATTAATGGCATTGGTGATTGCCACAATCCAAATTATTGTTAGAGGCATAGCCCAGGCACCAAATTGCAAAATTTCGCCTGTTGGCAGTGATATATAATCAATCTGAATGCCACCAAGAACGGTTACAGCTGCTGCTGCAATCTGTCCAATAAGTTTGGTCTTGGCAGAAAGTTCTTTTAAATCATCAATAATCCCTATTGTTACAATGATACAAGCACCAAGAAGAATTGGCCATGCTTCCATTGTTTCCGGAATGAAAAGTAGGAATCCTATCAAAAAGCTAATAAACATTGCTAATCCACCAAGTCTCGGCATTAGCTTTTGATGGACTTTTCTTTCATTTGGCTTATCAACAGCTCCGACTTTAATTGCTAGTTTTATAACGAATGGTGTAATTAACATAGATGCAATAAAACAAATAACTAAAGCAATATATCCCATTTTCATCCTCCTACAGTAAATAGATAACCATATCTCTTGGTCTACTATTTATAGACGTTAAATAAACTTACTATGTTACATTAATTTATAGGAAAAGATTTTATTTGTATTTATTTATGGTCCGACATTCTATATGATTATATAAAACTATGATTAATAAATCAACTATATTAGTGAAAATAAATTTCGCAAAAAAACCCAGAAGTAGACGAATTGTCATTCTAGGCTATAACAGATTCATATAGGTATGCTTATTTTAATAATTTATTGATAAATGAATGTAGTATTACCCATAAACTTTCACGTACTTTTCCGCTGGCTTTATTCTAATTAGAGCAATTGCAATTAAAACAGGGAAAATCATATAATAAATAGACTTACTTATGCTTTTCTTCCTCATCTATATCCCCACCCTCTGCCAATTTGTAACCGTCTCTGGATAATAAATGGCTTGGTATTTTTCGAGTTCGTCGGTACCAATTAATACATTTGGAAATTGTTGCATGTATTTCATTTCTTCCATCGTATTTACCGGCCAGACTGCAATTGGGACACCCATTTCTTCAAATCGTTTCACATGATCCTTATTCAATTTACTGCAATGGACTGCGTAAAAGGCTAAATCTAACTGTTTAAGATGTTCACATTCTTTCGGTAGTAATTCATTTGCCAATGGTCCTATTTGCAATTTCCTGGAGATAATGCGAAGGCGTGCGAGGGAAAAATGATTAAACGATATGAGATATGCCTGATCGAAGACATCGACCTTTTCAATAATTTCATAAACCTTATCTTCGAGGCCATGATAAAATCCGGTCTGTTTTAATTCGATAAAGACCTTGATACGATCCTTCGTCAATTGCAATACTTCTTCAAGCGATGGGATTTTTTCCTCGTAATTAATCGTAAATTGCTGAAGTTCCAGGTAGGTGAAATCTTTAATGTCCCCATACCCATTTGTCATCCGATCGATAGTAGGATCGTGCATAACAATTGGAACGCCGTCTTTACTCAAATGTACTTCAAGTTTCGTATGTGTGAATCCTAAATCGATTGCTGCCTGAAAAGAAGATAATGTGTTTTCCGGAAGTTTAAGTGAATAACCTTGATGGGCTATACCTCGTATCGTCATTCAATCATCCCTTCTTTTTCTACTTTAGAACTTCTACTTTATATTTATTATAATGGAAAACTATTAACTACCTGTGAATGCAATGTATATTGTTTGTAAAGTTCGTCTGTGGTCTAAAAGTTTGTTGTCTTTGCCGTATTAGATATAAACCGTGACATAAGAAAAGTAACTTCGGCGACCGCTCTGGGAAATACACTTCGCTTTTCGCGGGCGGCTGGTGAGCCAACTTGCGCTAAAGCGCTGCGCTGTCTCACTGATGCCTCTCCTCCTGCAGAAGTCTCCGTGTATTTCCCAGAGCTAGTTAGAAGGGTTGCTGACATAGCATCATATAACTTCACCAGTCCGGGTGAGCGGCGGGCGGTGACTCCTGCGGGAAAAGCACGTGTCCGAAGACCCCGCAGAGTGGCCTTCTCGAGGAGGCTGAGGCCGTGCCCGCGGAAAGCATCCGCCCAGAGCGATCCTGGACGGCGGCAGCACAACTTTTTATAAATTAACCTAAAATTACGTAAGCAGTTTATATCAATGCGATGAAAACAAGCAACAATACTTAAAATTAAGATGTCTGAGAAATGATAAAGGTCCATACCTAATTGGCTGGACCTTTATCTCGATAATTTATTTTATCTTTGCTTCTTATACTTGTTATCGCTTTGGTTCCATTCTTTTGATCCTTTTATTTTTCCATTAAACTCATAGACTGCGACTGTCCCTGAAACCTCATGCGTTGCTGCTAGGAGGTCATTTCCTGTTGGGCTTTGTTCCGCTGGAATGAATTGTAGGCCTTCTGGAGAAACGTCTCCTTTAACATCTTCACTAAAATCACGGCTGGAGATTAATTTAGTGAACTCCGGCTTTAAGGGATTGGATAAATCATACACCATTATTCCACTGAAGCGTTCCAGCGCAATAAATGCATAGGTTGTTCCATCAATTTCACCGCTCACAATGGTTTCTGGCTCTGGACCTTTTGCATCACTGCGTCCATCATATTTGAGTTCGTCATTGTTTGTATTGAAATGTTCCGGCAATGCTTCTGCTGTAATCCTCTCAAATTCACTGCCGCTGTCATAGATCAGTTCCATTGTTTCTGCATCGAAAATAGAAAAGCTGCGTGCTCCATAGGTATGCAACGATTCATAGATTCCTTCTTCATTTTTTCCTGCTTCAAGGGTTATGTTTGTTTTACCCAATTCATCAAGCAATCCACCTTCTACTGCCTGATCAAGCTCCTCTTGTGTGTATCCTTCATAATGATCTGCTTTAAAAATATCAATGGCATCAGGCATATAAAATCCGAGGAGCGGTTGTTTTTCAATAGTTGTTTCATTGTTATCTTTTGCATCCAGTTCATTTCCCGTTACAGAGTGATCTTTCATTCCCAAACCTTTTACATTCAAGATTTCCTCGGTTTCCAGATCAACTGTTGCGATTGCATTGTTTTCCTGCATGGATACAAATGCTTGCGTGCTGTCTTCAGAGACTGCTACAAATTCCGGTTCAAGCTGTTGTAAGGTTGTACCTTCTGATTGCACACGAACTTTTTCATCCAGTTCTACACCATGAAAAGAAAGCGTGTTTGCTCTGAAGTCCTCTGGGTTCCCTGTCACATCAATAATCGAGATTGATCCTTCAGGGTCGACAGAATAATCATCATTAGGCTCTCCTTCATTTGCTACCACTGCTTTTGTGCCATCCGGGGTAAACGTAACCATGTCCGGTAATGAGCCGACTTGTACATGATTCATATAGTCACCAGATTTTGTAGTAAATACGATGTACCCTGGATCTGTTTTTGGATTACTTACTGCAGAAATAGCAATTAAATCTTTTGTTGGATGGGAAGCAATACTTGTAATATCTTCTACATGTTGTATTCCATAATCAGCTAATAAAATACGTTTCTCCGTTTTAACCTCTGAAAATTTACCTGACTTAAGTTTCTTAAAGGAAAGAATATCGAATCCTGCTGCTACGCCATTTGTAACAAACGCACGATCGAGTTCCGGATCATATGTCATGATTTCTGTGCCGCCTTCTCCTAATCCGCTGTCATATTGACCTACTTGCGAAACGGTTAAATCCTCGCCTCCATATTGGAATAAAGGTGTTTGATCTGCGAAGACATTAAAAGGTACTGCACTCGTAAATAACATCGTTGCTGCTGCCCCTGCTACAAATTTTTTCCTCATTGTCATTAAGTATAACCTCCGACTTTTTGATTCTTAAAGCAATCATACGTGATGGATGTAAACTGCCTGTTGCTTCCATGTTATTTTTCAGTAAAATTTTTAGAAAATGTGACTTTCACCAAGGATTTAGGCGAATTGCCTTCGTTGCACGTATGCAGAAAAAAATAGGCATATCCTTTCTTTACTGCCATAAAAATAGCCGGCACCATTATTATGGGTACCGACTATCTTTCTATTACTTATTTATTTTTATTCTTTCCTTTTGCTTTTCCTTGAGGTCCCATCACGACATCTTCCGTTACATTACCAGCGTAGTCGATCACGGTTACCTTTACCACTTGGCTTGGGTGGATATCCGTTAATTCCAGCTCTGTTTCACCAATCATAGGTTCTTCCGATACTGGTTCGCCATCGACGGAAACTTCCCATGATGCAATTCCACTTCCGTCTTCATCCATTACTCTTAATGAAACTTCTCGTTGGTCACGGTTGATATCTGCTTCTACTTCCGGTGCCGTCTTATCTACGATTACCGGTAGTTGGAAGGATTGCCACTGGGCCCCTTCATAATCAATCACTGCTTCAACTTCCAAGTAGTACTGACCTTCAGGTGCTGGTTGGCCATCAATGGTTCCGTCCCATGCCCAGTCAGAATTTACTTTGTAATAAGATCCTGCACCACTGTCATAGTAGTCTTTTCTTAAAAATTCTTCATTCGCTATTGTTTCTACGACATTTGATTTTTCATCAAGCACATGGAAGTTAGCTTCCTTCGCATTTCTTAAGAAAGATAGAATCAGCAATGAATCATCCTGTACACCATCTCCATTTGGTGAGATTGCGATTTTATCAGGATCATAGGATTCTGTTGCTGCGTCATAACCTAAGAATCCGTAGCTTCCTCCACCTAAATGCGTCCCTACGCCAGTCATACCGTAGTATGTCATATCATCCCACATTGGCGTATCAAAGATTGGCGCTGCATCCCATTCGCCCTTAAAGCCAACATAAGGAACGGTCAGTTTTGGATTTGTGTCTGTTGGGTCTGTGAGCGTTACAAAACCTTCGAGCCAGTATCCGTTCGTGAAATTACTGTTCAAATCAGCATCCCATTCACTTACATCGATCGTTACTTCGAATGAGGTAGAGCCATTTGCTGATATTTCTACTGTGCTCGTAGATTCTCCGTCGATCGTTCCTACATCGCCAAGATCCAATGCACCGAATAAGTTCGGTGCTGATACCATAACTCCTGCATTTAATGGCGTATCGGTTTGCGCATTCGCGTGCACATCATAACTTACTGCTTGGTCTGAGAAATTTTCTGCAGTTAATTCAAATGTTATTTCATTTTCTGTTACTTCTTTTAATGCAACTTTTGCTTCATTTGTTTCTGATTCTGTAACGACAACTGGCGTAGATAATGCTGCATGGATCTGCATCATACCAGAACCTTGGCGGCGTGGTGATACAAGTGCACCATCGAATTCTACTTGTTCAGCTGTATTCATTAATAGATTTTTTGTGAGATGGACACGGTCGGCACCTTCATAGGAAAACTCTT
The DNA here is from genome assembly GCF_051262635.1 of Oceanobacillus sp. CF4.6. Taxonomy (NCBI): domain Bacteria; kingdom Bacillati; phylum Bacillota; class Bacilli; order Caryophanales; family Bacillaceae; genus Oceanobacillus; species Oceanobacillus sp. CF4.6. Next base: position 96,159 of record NZ_JBIMEX010000003.1, read on the forward strand.
CATCGACCCGTTGCAGTACGAGTGCGCCACCACCTGACACATGTGGTGCTGCCATTGACGTACCACTCATGAGACCGTATTGATCATCATTAAGTGTCGAAAGAATTTGTCCACCTGGTGCCGTGATTTCTGGTTTGAAATCAAGATTCGGTGTTAATCCCCATGAACTAAATGCACTCATCTTTCCTGCATCCGGATTGTCAATGGTTGTTTGTTCACCTGCAAATTCAAGTGTAACTGCTTGTCCATTTTGTATGGCTTCTGCAAGTGCGTCCCCATCACGCTTCAGCATAAACAGCTGTGGAATCGTAATGGAAGCATCTGTAGCCATATTAACGACACCATCTGTATTGTTATAGATGATGACACCTGCTGCGCCTGCATCTTGGGCGTTAAGTGCTTTTTCAACAAATGCAATTTCCCCACGCATGATGAGTGCATAGTTTCCTTCTACATCTTTTCCTTCAAAGTCTTCTGGATAGCCTAGTCCTGCTTCTACCACTTCAAATGATTTCTGTTCGATGTCATTTGGATGTGTGCTGCTTGCTGATAGGAATGCAGCACTTCCCGGTTCCCCATCGATTGCATATTCGACTGCATCTACTTGCATCGTTGTATTTTCAAACGAAGCTACTTGCAGGGAATCATAGGATACACCTGGCGATCCACTTACCCCATAATCCGGATTGGATGCATATGGATAGAAATAGCCATCTCCAAACATTGCGGAGTTTCCAGCAGAGATTGACATAAGAACACCATTATTCACAGCATTGGATACTGCTATTTGTTCTGGCGATTCTGGGTCAACGAATCCTGCTGTTGAACCAAGACTCATGTTCAATACATCTGCCCCAAGTTTCATCGCATCATCAATTGCTTTGATATAAATATCTCCGTATGTGAATTGCATTTCTGGGTCATTACCGAAAACCTTCAATGCCAAAAGTTGTGCTTCTGGGGCAATCCCCGAAATGCCGCCATTGTCTTCATCCCCGTTCGCTCCAACTGTGCCGGCAACGTGCATGCCATGGTAGCTTGCGGCTGCATGGATTTCACGAATTTCATCATTGTCATCCATATAGTTGTAACCGTATGGTACTTTTTCACTGTAAAATTGTCCTGGCAATTCTTCCTCACTAACAGTTTGGTTTACTTCTTCTTCTGTCAGTTCCGCATTTTCATTATCTGTTAGGATCATATCACGGTGGCTGGGATCGATACCTGTATCAATAATCCCTACAACCATCCCTTCCCCTTTGTAGCCATAGTCGCGCCATGCTTTTTGCGCCTCTACCAATTCTTTACTATAAGTCATATTCGGTTCTGCAATTGGGTGTTCATATTTATTAGAGATATAAACTGCCTTTACCTCTGGTATGGATTCAATTTCCTCCATTTCATTCATGTTTACTTCGGCACTAAATGCATTCACAACTGCTGTAAACTCTTCTAAGAATGTCGCATTTACGTTTTTGCCTTTCATTTTATCTTTTACTGCCTTTTGTTGCGCTTTCGCAGCTTTTTCCAGTTTCTTCTTTTCCGATTTTGCTAGTTTGTCATATTTGACGCTTTTTTTTGTTGCATGAATGACCGGAGCTTCGTCTTTCAATTCCACGATAATCCTTAATTGTTCATTCGGGTCAACTGTTTCCTTTATTTCATCGGTAACAAGATTTTCTTGTCTTTGCAGTGGTGCCGTCTTTACCATCGCACTCGCAAAAGAAAAATTACTAAAAACTAATAAAAATACTAATAATGACGCTCCGATTCTTTTCAGCATCCAATTCCCCCTATTTTTAATAGATTACTAGTTTCTGATTACAAAGCGCTCTACCATTTAAAACGTACGAGACTTAATATTCAGATATAATAATCATATAGAAAATCTATTCCATCAAACAGTGTACGAAGACCCGGTAAAAAAGATACACCCATCCACCTATAACGACAAACAAAACACCGCAAATAGTCCCAAAAAACCGAATAGTGCCTGTCACTCGCCGAATTTTGTCGAAAAAACGATACTATTATTTTTAATATTTTCCCAATAAAAATAAGGCTTCCTATTAATACGGAGGCCTTATTGGGAGCGTTGCATTTTCTTTTTTAATTTTCTTAAGAAGTCAACTACCGGTCGTTTGCCGCCCATGACCAGTCCTGCGAGTTCTGCAAAGATATGTAGGATGAACAATACAATTGCCGTGATTACGAGTGAAGTAGTGATAGTTGTATTCCCAACGGAGAACAAAATGGCCAGTCCTCCGAAGAGCGCACTGAACAAATAAATAATCAACACCGTTTTTCTGTGACTATATCCCTCTGCAATCAACTGGTAGTGCAAGTGTTTTTTATCTGCTGTCATAATTCCTTCATTATTATAGGCCCGTCGAACCATTGCTGAAAGTGTGTCAAATATCGGTACCGCAAGAACAATAATTGGAATGATAAAGCTAAATAAAGTAATGTTTTTGAACAAACCCAGTATGGAGATTACAGCTACCATGTATCCTAGAAAGTTAGATCCCACATCACCCATATAGATTTTCGCAGGGTAGAAATTATGATATAAAAATCCGAGGTTAGCACCAATTAAGATGATGGACAAATATGCTACGATTACTTGTGCATCAATTATTGCCATAGTAAATATACTAATTAGAGCAATGGTTGACACGCCTGTGGCGAGTCCGTCTAAACCATCAATTAAATTGATTGCATTCGTTATACCTACAATCCAGAAAACAGTTATGAATACACTGAAAAATCCGAGGTCAATCACACCGATGATAGGCAAGGTAATTCTCTCTATTATAATTCCGGACCCAACCAGTATTGTAGCCGCAGCCAAATGTCCGGTTAGTTTCAACATTGGCTTGAGGTTATACAAATCATCCAGCAAGCCCGTCAAGAATATAATAATCGCACCTAAGAAAATCGGCATTAATTGAGGATGGTTTATATCAAAGTACAGTCCACCCAGCAATGCTCCAAGAAATATAGCAACCCCACCTATTCTTGGCGTGACCTCTGTATGAATTTTACGATGATCTGGTTTATCTACAGCTCCTATTTTCACAGCTAATCTTTTCACCACGAAAGTTAAGAGAAATGAAGCGATTAGCGCAATTAGAAAAGCTATCGTTATATTTATAAAATTAAACATTAAATTCTCCTAATTTAAAGCGTATTTACTTATTATAGATTATATCGAACTATGTTGTCATTTAGCAAATTTCATCGACATACCTAAATGATTCGTATTTCAATTATTTCTTATTATTAGAGTCAGAGTTCATATTCCCCACTGACATCCGATTAAATCTATGATACCATAAACACAGCATTTTCAAATTATCTGACAAATTACGGGGAGGGAAAATATGAGTCCATACCTTTTCACTGCTGCGGCAATTATTGCGGTTATTGGTATTATAATGGTTTTTAAAATAAACATGGATAAGATTAAAGAAAATCCGGAGCAGTTGGAAAAAGTACAAACAAATTTTTTCATTGGTGTAGCGCTCTGTGAAAGTATTCCCATTATATTGATTGTCTTTGCATTGATTAACGCCGAACCCGTACCGATGGAGGAACTTTATATTCCTGCAGCGATTGTTATGATGATGATGGTTTTTGCCGCTTTCTTTATTTTCCTACAACGAAATGTCGATGTAGCGGAAGACCAGAAACAGCGGGTAAATAATTTTTCGCTGATTGCGCTGATGCTTGCTAATGCCATTCCAATCGTTGCTTTAGTGATGATGTTTATAAATGTTGCTTGACTATGAGAAAGTGCTACCCGTCATTAGGAAGCTTCTTTTCTTCCATTCCCGTATGCAACGCCTTATAATAAAGGATATTGATTTCCTGAGAGTTGGTGGTTTCTTGAAAGAACAGATTACAATCGAAAAAGTATGCATGATTGCTGGTAAAGTCATGCTTGTAAGCGGAGCTGAGACGCATCGTGTGGAGGATACGATGAACCGCATCGCTTCTGCTTTTGGCATTAAGAACCCACAAAGCTATGCAACACCAACAGGGATAAATTTTTCATTGGATATGGCTACTACGACAAACTCTCTTCGGATAATTAAACGTTCGACAGATTTGCATAAAATTGCGGAAGTAAATATTGTTTCCCGTAAAATAACAGCCGGAGATGTAACGATTGATGAAGCCTTCGCGCTGCTTAACGAAATTGAACGTGAAAAATTAGCTTTCCCCCCTTGGGTTCAAATTATTGCCGCAGCAATTGTGAGTGGCTGTTTTACCATGATGTTTGGGGGAACATGGTATGATTTTCTCCCTACCTTTATTGCGGGTGCCCTCGGTTTCACCGGGATGCTTGGCTTTGATCGACTCGTGGAAATCCGCTTCCTTGCTGAATTTTTCGGTTCATTCGTTGTCGGTTTATCCGCATATCTCTTTGTCAGCAATGGATTCGGCCACTCGCTTGACATGGTCATTATTGGGGCAGTCATGCCGCTTGTGCCGGGCTTACATATTACCAATGCCATCCGTGATTTAATGTCAGGGCATTTGGTATCTGGCGTTTCCAAAGGTGTGGAATCCGTATTAACTGCCTTTGCGATTGGTGCAGGAGTGGCTCTGATTTTTACATTCGTATAAGGACTTGGGGTAGGAGGAATAAATATGATCATCACACAACTTATCATGAGCTTCTTCGCATCCGCTGGCTTTGGAATTATATTTAATGCTCCTCGAAATGCACTTATTCAATGTGGTCTCATTGGGATGGCCGGCTGGATCATCTACTATATGCTTTCCGATAGAGGTATGATGGACATTGTTCCCGCGACAGTTTTCGCTGCCATCGTTGTTGCCATACTGAGCCAATTTTGTGCGAGGTATTATAAAATGCCAATTATTATTTTCAATGTATCCGGCATTATCCCACTCGTCCCCGGTGGCATCGCCTATAATGCAATGCGTCATTTTGTGGAAAATGATTACAACACCGCAGTCCAGCTCTCCGCTCAGGTCGTACTCCTTGCTGGAGGAATAGCGATTGGACTGATGTTCTCGGAAGTAGTGAATCAGATTTGGAGGAAGGTCGAGGCATTGGGACGGTAGTTGGGTTGCTAGCGCTGGATTCGTATTCGCGCGACTTTTGTGGGGGATTGCACGACTTCGGGGGCGGATTGCGCGACTTCCGGGGTGGATTGCGCAACTTCGTGAGCGGATTGCGCGACTTTCGGGGCGGATCGCGCAACTTCGGGAGCGGATTGCGCGACTTTCGGGGTGGATTGCACAACTTTGGGAGCGGATTGCGCGACTTTCGGGATGGATTGCACAACTTCGGGGGTGCATTGCGCAACTTTCCGTGTGGATCGCTCAACTTTCGAGGGCAACCCCGCAACTAGAGGACCTTGTTCAAAATCCACTTATTTCCGATCCTAATAATTTGATTAATTAAATTTTTACTTTAAAATAGAAACTATATTTTCAAAAGAAGTGAGGAAACTAATAATGAGTAATGAGCTGCAACCTAAAGTAGTTATTGTAATATTTGGAGCAACAGGAGATTTGGCTAAACGAAAATTGTTTCCTTCCATCTATCGTCTTTATAAAAGTGGTAAGATCAGCAAGAACTTTGCTGTTGTCGGTTTAGCGCGTCGGCCTTGGACAGATGACGTTTTGCGTGAAAATGTGACAAAATCAATTAATGAAGCTATTTCACCGGAAGAGGATCTCGAGGAGTTCGCATCTCATTTTTATTACCAGCCTTTTGATGTAACCGATGAATCTTCCTATAATGGACTTCATATGTTAATTAATGATTTAGAAGGTACCTATCAAACAGAAGGGAACCGGGTCTTCTACCTTGCAATGGCGCCGGAATTCTTTGGAACGATTGCTAATAAACTGAAGCAATATGGTTTGAAGGAATCGGCTGGCTGGTCACGTCTTGTGATTGAAAAGCCATTTGGACGCGATTTGGATTCTGCAAAAGTGTTAAATAAGGAATTACGTGCTGCTTTTGATGAACAGCAGATTTACAGGATTGATCACTATTTAGGTAAAGAAATGGTGCAAAATATTGAGGTTATCCGTTTTGCGAATGGAATCTTTGAGCATTTATGGAATAACCGTTTTATTTCTAACATCCAAATTACATCCAGTGAAACACTTGGGGTTGAGGAACGGGCACGCTATTATGATCATTCCGGTGCAGCAAGAGACATGGTGCAAAATCATATTTTACAGATGGTTGCCCTGCTTGCCATGGAACCTCCAATCAGTTTAACAACCGAGGAGATTCGTTCCGAGAAAATCAAGGTGTTGCGCGCACTCCGTAATATGGATCCCGAACAGGTCGGCGACTTTTTTGTACGTGGACAGTACGATAGTGGAGAAATGAAAGGGGAAGCCGTTCAAGGTTATCGCGATGAAGCAGAAGAGCTGGAAACTTCCAATACGGAAACATTTGTCGCTGGAAAGCTATTGATTGATAACTACCGTTGGGCCGGAGTTCCCATTTATATTCGGACCGGTAAACGTTTAGCTGAAAAATCGACCAAAATTGTGATTGAATTTAAAGATATTCCAATGAACTTGTACTTTAAAAAGGATGATGACAGACATCCGAATCTATTGATCATTAATATTCAGCCGAACGAAGGAATCACGCTTTGTCTGAATGCGAAAAAATCCGGAAACGGTGCACTCTCTGAACCTATCCAGTTAGCATACAATCACAATGCTGTTTCAGGCATCAATACGCCTGAAGCCTACGAAAAACTTTTGTATGATTGCATGGTTGGGGATGCGACTAACTTTACCCATTGGGATGAAGTTGCACTTTCATGGGAATTCGTTGACACCATTTTGGATGTTTGGTCAAAAAATACAGCTGATTTCCCTAACTATAAATCAGGATCAATGGGACCGGATGCAGCAGACGAATTGCTTGCAAACGATGGTTTCCATTGGTGGTATATATAATTTTATATAATTTGTGAAAAAGTCAGTGCTTGTATCGCTTTCATACTTGAATTGGTACACAAAAAGCGCTTGGATAGATTTCTAATTCTATCCAAGCGTTTTTATTTTATCTACTATATGCTTTTTTAATTAAAGCATCAGATAGGATAATCTTTTATGAAGAAGCTTTCTCTTGGCGGTTTGCCTGGGTTGGGCACTCTCAATCTGCTTGCTTACCTTTCTAGAGTGCCTATCCTATCATACGACCTGCTTGGGTTCTGGGCGCATGGCAGAGAATATGAGGATAATGGCGGTGATAAGATGCATAATCATTCCTACAACCGGGATCCATCCTACAAGTGACGTGATGATTCCGGAAACATTACCAATAATAGATCCATTGACTCTTTTTGTGAATATCAGTGCAACGATGTGTAGCACTAGCATAAAAATTAGTGGTGTCCATGCGTTGGCAATAATATATGCTCCTCCGAGGATTGGGAATCCGAGCAGTGCTTCTAATATTCCTGTGACCCATTTTAAAATTCGTGATATGGACAATGTTGTTGCCTCCTTCATTAGTGATTCATACCTTGGTTTTCAAAGATAAGTTCAGTTTAGTATTCCCCTTTTCATTTTAAATGACACATGTAAAAGGTTATCTTCGTAATGTTTGTTGCTAAATAATCACCACAGAGTTGATATAAAATGCGAAGTAACTGCTATCTCGCCGTCCGGGATCGCTCTGGGCGGATGCTTTCCGCGGGCACGGCCTCAGCCCCGAAGAGAAAACCACTCTTCTGGTCTTCGGACACGTGCTGTTCCCGCAGGAGTCATCGCCCGCCGCTCACCCGGACTGGTGCAGTTGTGATACTGTTTTATCTAATATCACTTAGCTGTTAATCTTTTGTAGGCTTAACACCAGCTCTGGGAAATATACGAAGACTCCAGCGGGAGGAAAGGCATAGGTGAGACTCTGAAATGCATTAGCATGAAGAGGCTCACCAGCCGCCCGCGGAAAGCGAAGTATATTTCCCAGAGCGGTCGCCTAAGTTCTGCATACTTGATAGAAAACCAGCAGTTACTTCGGAGTTTATAGATTAAACGAACAACCAATCTTTTAAAAATCCAAAAAAGAGGCTCTCCTTCAGGCGGAGAGCCTCTTTCATTCTAAGCTTCTTTTTTCTTCCTCTTCTTCTCTTTCCTGTTTGTAAATTTTGCACTTAAGTCATCAAAGAATGTGTAAATAACTGGTACGAAGAATAGTGTAAATATACTTGATACGGAAAGTCCAAAGATAATGGTGACTGCGAGTGGTTGTTGCATTTCAGCGCCTTCACCAAGTCCTATCCCCAGTGGAACCATTGCGAGAACGGTCGTCAATGTTGTCATCATAATTGGGCGGATTCTGTTTCGTCCTGCCTCAATGATGGCTTCGAATCTATCCATTCCTCTTCCTCTCAGTATATTAATATAGTCTACGAGTACGATCGAGTTATTTACGACAATCCCGGCGAGCATGATGATACCGATAAATCCAGGTACGCTTAGAGACATGCCTGTGATGTATAATCCTCCAATCACCCCAATGATTGTAGTCGGTAATGCAAACATGATAATGAATGGTTGCAGGAAGCTCTCAAATTGTACTGCCATCACAGCGTATACTAGGAAGATAGAGAATACTAAAGCGATGGCTAGGTCTGTAAATGACTCAGCCATATCCTGCGCCTGTCCGCCGATCGTCATACTATATCCTTCCGGGAGGCTCACTTGATCCAATGTTGTTTCAACATCTTCTACAACACTTCCAAGATCCCGATCAACCACAGCACTGGTAACATTCATTTGTGGCTGTTGATTTTCTCTTAATAACGAGACAGGGCCTTGAACTTCAACTAGATCTGCTACTTCTTCCAATGGAAGGCTTGCTCCGGTCGGTGACTGAACTTTTAAATCTTTCAAGTCACTAATTGTGCTGCGTTCGTCTTCTGGATAAAGCAATGTGACGTCCATTTCCTGGCCTTCTTCACGGTACTGTGTTACTACTTGCCCGTTAAACTGCATTTGGATTTGGCCGGTAATTTGTTCTTGTGTCAGTCCTTGGGTTGCTGCTTTTCCTTCATCAATGGAAATCGTCATCTGCGGAACACCATTTGCAGCTGCTGTTGAAGGGTTGAATACCCCATCTATGCCTGAAATTTCCGTTACAATCTGATCGGAAATTTCTCGTAAAACTTCATGTTCTGGTCCATTAATTTGGATGGAAATGGGATCTCCCATATTCATTCCACCATCCATCGCACTTGCGGTTATTTCCGCTCCTGCAATGTGCTGGAGTTTATCATCTATTTCCGTAACAATGTCTTGTGTCGATTGTTCCCGTTCTGCTGCAGGTGTTAGCTGCATCGTATAGGTTGCTTGATTACCGGCTGTGAAACCTGTTCCGCCGATGGTGACATAGCTTATTTCGACCACATCATCATATTCATTAATTGTTTCATTCACTTGCCCGGCAATACCCTCTGTATGTTCCAGATTGCTTCCTGGAGCAGTTTCGACGGTAATCTGTGCCTGCCCTTGATCAGATGCCGGTATTAATTCAGCACCAATCATCGGGATCAATGCCAGACTACCGATAATAGCAAGGATTGTAGCCAATACGGTCGTTTTACGGAATTTTAATACACGTTTTAGTCCGCTGGCATATTTGCTCCGTAACCAGTCTAGAAAACGATCAAACCAGTACCCTCTCCCATTGTCCTCCATTGCTTTGGAAAGCAGTTTGGATGAGAGCATTGGTACTAAGGTAATTGCGATCACCAGGGAGGCGATCAGTGAGAATGATACTGCCAGTGCCAGTGGTGTGAAGAGATCAGATGCCAGACCTTCTACATAAATAATTGGCAAAAATACGACCAATGTCGTTGTTGTTGATGCGATTACAGCAGGTGCGAGTTCAGAGGCACCTTTTGTTGCCGAATCAAATAGACTGAACCCTCTTTTGCGATAAGAGTAGATATTTTCCAAAATAACAATGGAACTGTCCACCATCATTCCGATTCCTAGTGCCAATCCACCGAGTGTCAGTACGTTTAATGTCTGACCCGTAAAATACATCAAAGCGAATGTGGATATGAGTGCAATTGGGATCGATAGACCAATAACAATCGTTGCTCGAATGCTTTTTAGGAATAGAAGCAGAATGAATACTGCGATCAATCCTCCAATTACAATATTGGAAATTACCGAGTCGATTGACATTTGAATGAATTCAGATGTATCAATGACTGTTTCCAACTTTACTTCTCCCGGTAAATCTCCATTTATTTCAGCTATTGCTTCCTGAATATTAGTTGCGACCTCTACGGTGTTTGCATCTGTTTGCTTCATAATGGACAGAACGAGTGACGGTTCACCGTTCACCAATGTAGTTGAAGAAGATTCCTTGAATGTATCTGTTACCTCTGCAACATCTTCAACAAGCACCGTTGCCCCTGTTTCCGTTTGAATAATTGTTTCTGATATATCATCCAATGATTCAAATTCGCCGGTTACACGCAGTTGGAGATCTTGATTTCCTTTCTCAACTGTCCCAACGGAGGCGGAACTGTTCGTGCTGCTTAAGTGTTGCATCAATCCCTGCGTTGTAACTCCATATTGCTGCATTTTAGCCTGAACCATTTCGACCTGAATCTCACGGGTTTTTCCACCTTCAATAGTGACAGAGGCGACCCCACCCTGACGTTCCAGGAATGGTACAATTTCTTCGTCAGCAATATTAGTTAATTTTGCTGCATCCTCCCCCGTTAAGCCAAGGTAAACGACCGGCAGTGCATCCGGGCTGAAACGCAAAATATTTGGTTCGCCGGCTTGTTCAGGCAGAAACCCTTTTACTTGATCCACCTTTTCCCGGACATCCAGTAATGCCTGATCCAAATCTGTTCCATTTTTAAACATCATCATAACGAGTGATGAGCCCGCTTGAGATTGGGATTGAACGGTATCGATGCCCTCAACCGAACTGACCGAGGACTCAATTTGCCGACTAATTAAATTTTCAACATCTTCCGGTGCAGCGTCCTGATAATTTGTTGCGACGACTGCAATCGGTAAATCTATTTTTGGAAAAAGGTCCACTGCCAAGCTTCGAACGGAGACAACTCCAAGAGCGATGATGGCAAGGACGATCATAATGACCCCTACAGGGCGTTTCACGGACGTATTTACTAACTTCAAAACTTATTCCCCTCCCGCTGTATCCACTTGATTACCATCGGATAGTGTAAGCTGACCTGTAATCACGATTTGATCCCCGTCCTTTACGTCGCCTTCAATTGCGGATTTCTCGGATTGTGTTTCCACAATCGTAACTTCTACCTTTTGTGCTTTATTTTCATGTACAAGATAAACAAATGAAAGATCATCTTCCTGAACAATGGCAGATGTTGGAACAAGTGTTGCTTCTTCAATCGTTGTTTCTAGAACATTCAATTCAGCAATCGTTCCTGACAAAATAGCAGCTTCTTCGTTCTCGACCGTTGCTTCTACTGGATATAATCCTGTATCATCCGGCATTGCACCTACTTCTGTTATCGTTGCTTCATATTCGTTATCATCGATGAGGACGGGAAAAGTATCATCCACAGCTAAAAGTGAGCGAACGTTCGCTGTCACCGTTAATTGCACTTTCATTTGATCCATATCAGCAATGATGGCAAATGGCTCTTCATTTGTAGCCATTTCATCTTCTACTGCCTGTATATTTAAAATTTGACCATCCTTATGTGCGCGGATATTTTGATTGCCAGCTGCCGTTGAAATGCTTGCAATCAAGTCATCCTCTTCGACCTGTGCACCGTTTTCAACTTCCAATGTATCTACTTCACCAGGAGTCTGCAGCATAATCGGTGTTGTGCTCTTTGGCGCCATACGGCCATAAAGTGTTTTTTCAATAACAAGGTCCCCTGTTTCTACCTCAGCTGTCTCTACTGGAACAATTCGCTCTTGTTCCTCTTCGGCATTCTCTTCCTCTGTACATGCTGCCAGCAATCCAATGAATAGTATTGCAGCTAATCCGAATAGCATTTTCTTCATTAATAGTGCTCCTTCCATAACCCATTCACTTATTTTAGTAATTCTATTTTCATTTCTTTGGCCAGTTGTTCACATTCCTGCTGTACTTCCGGTATTTCTCTGAAATGTGCAAGCAAACCTTGAATCATGATCGGTTGCCTTTCCTTTTTGGCCAATTCAATTTCCAACAACTGAAACGCGTCTAGCAGTTTTTTTACTTTTTCTGTACCTGGTTCCATGGATAAGATTTTCTCTTTCATTGTTTTCATGATTGCTACTACTGGGTCAAACTCCTCGCCACTTGATAGAATACGATTATATTTTTCAGGAAGGAACGTTAATGGCACTTCCTTATCCTGCAGCATCCCAGTAACAATATTGTCCAGCCTTCTAACGAGAAAAGCACCAATCTTTTCCCGATCGACGTGTATGTCATCAATCACAATCCACTTGGAATAGGTATTAATCAGTCCTTCCATTTGGATGACAACATCGACGATCATTTCGTTTACTTCTTCTCCGTAAATACGGTTTATATTTTCTCGCATGCTCTGAAAACTGGATATTTGCATATGTTCCATCATTTTATCCGTTTGTTCACCTACTGAAATATTCTCCCGTAAATGCATGATAATGAAGTCTTTGTACGTGTAGATGTATTCAATGATTGTCGTAATCTGTTTCTCGAGACTTTCCTTTGGATCGAGTTTTGCCTTACTAATCTTCTTCATTTTATCCGTCATTTGGTTATAAAAATGGTGAATCGCTGTCGTAATAAATTGTTCCTTTGACTCAAAATAAATATAAAATGACCCTTTGGATACGCCTGCTGAAGAGGCTATTTCCTGTATCGAAGTATGATGATACCCTTTTGCCGAAAATAATCGCATTCCTGCCTCAATCAATTTCCTTTTCTTCTCATTCAAAAATAATCACCTGTTTCTTTTATACTTTAATAGCAGCACTATTGCTTCATACATTTTTAAAATAAATTAAATGACTGACCGGTAAGTCATATGTAATGAAAAGGATGTAGATATACGTGAACTATTTTAGTATATAGGTTACATACCCGATAATACAAGATAGATACATATTAACTTTTTGTGAACATCGATTTAGAAGATGTTTTTTATTTTCTTCATACGGGTAGACATATGTATAGATATATTTAAATTCAAGGAGGCAATACGATGGCTGATAAAAATAAAAAAGTACAGCAGGATGATAAAGATACGGAAAAGGGATCACAGCTTCAATCCAATGAAATGGAAAAGGCACAGGGAAATGAAAAGAAAAAAGATGACGACGATAAATAGAGAGTTGCATGAAGTATAGGTATTCGAAAAAGTCGATGCTTATACTTTTTTTATTTGATTAGTGATTTATTCGCTGTTTGTATTATGGTATACTTTTCCATAATAGGAGCATTACGGGAGGGGATTAGATTCATGGATATTGCTGCTTTATCCGTAGTTATGTCAAACAATCAGGTTCGTTCAAGCGCAAGCCTTGCTGTTATGGACAACATCAAAGACGTTGCCCAACAACAGAGCCTTCAATTAATGGAAATGATGCACGAAACAGTACCCGAACACCCCAGACTAGGAAATCAGATTGATATTAAATTATAGTGCTATTAAAACTAAAAAGCAGAACACCTTAGGGCTGTTCTGCTTTTTTAGTGTACAGATTAATCTAGCCCTTCGGATTATTCTGCAGGTGTTTCGTTCGTTTCACCATTGTTCATACCGTTATTATCCTTGTTTTCATCGAATTCGTCGTTTTCTTCCATTAAGCCCTCGTCTTCATTCATACCGCCATTATTCTCTTCTTGATTTAACGGTGCTTCTTCTTCTTGAACCGGTTCTTCTTCATCAGCGGTTCCACATGCAGTGACTAGGGATAATGCCAGAACAGGCGCACCTAATTTTATAAGCCATTTGCTTTTCATAACAAGTTTCCTCCTTTTTGATGTTCGCTATCGCAATTAGCTTAACCATATATAAAGAAGAAATACTTATTTTTTACATGAATTTAACAAAAAATGGTGGCTATTTGGAGATGATCCTCCGATGAAGCGTAAATTCTTCTTTCTTGCATCTTTATTTAATTGCAAATGTAATTTCAGCTTCACATGCCAGTTCGCCATCCACGGTGGCAATGCCTTTTCCTTTTCCGATTGGTCCCTTCATGCGGGTGATTTCCACTTCCAATTTTAATTGGTCACCTGGTTTTACCTGACGTTTGAAGCGGCATTTATCGACGCCTGCCAGAAAACCGATTTTCCCTTTATTTCCTTCGATGTTTAAGACAGCGATTGCTCCAACTTGGGCAAGTGCTTCAACAATGAGCACGCCTGGCATTACCGGATAATCTGGAAAATGTCCTTGGAAGTATGGTTCATTAATGCTTACATTTTTGAATCCTACGACACGCTTTCCTTCTTCCATTTCTGTTACTTTGTCCACTAATAAAAATGGGTAGCGATGCGGTATTATTTCTTTTATTTGTTCAATATCCAACATAGGTTTGTTCTCCTTTATGATTCGTACTTTCTGTCATTATATCGAAAGAAGTGTTTCAAAAAAAGTAAAATGTGGAATTACGGAGTTATAGCACTAACTAATACGAATTTTAGATGTAAAGGAGGGTTTATATGCTTTGGACAATCCTGATTGTTTTGTTAATTTTATGGGCACTTGGTTTCGCATTTGAAATCGGTGGCGGTCTGGTTCACTTACTACTTGTTATTGCACTTGTTGTTTTGATTTTCCGTCTGGTAACTGGCAGAAAAGTTCCTTAACAGGTGATGTTTGATTTTTTTAAGCATAGACTGCGGACTAGGGTAAGTAACTTCGGCGACCGCTCTGGGGAAATATACTTACGGTTCGCGGGCGGCTGGTGAGCCCCTTCATGCTGACGCATTTCAGTGTCTCACCTATGCCTTTCCTCCCGCTGGAGTCTTCGTATATTTCCCCAGAGCTGGTTTTAAGCTTACAAACGATTAGCTCCTTAGTGATTGATATAAAACCGGGTCACACAGCTTCACCAGTCCGGGTGAGCGGCGGGCGGTGACTCCTACGGGAATAGCACGTGTCCGAAGACTCCGCAGTTTGGAAATGAACTTTATATACTTTGCAGCAATAACAACAATTCTTTCGGCGGGGATGAGTAACCGCACTCCTAATCTTTTAGAATACAGGCTAAAGTAAAAAAGCATTTCATCTTGGTTATAAAGATGAAATGCTTTTGTTTCGGCTAGCTCCAGCGACCGTGGTCTAGTTATTACTCCACTTTTGTTACAATGTCGATGATGTGCTGCCAGGTTTCTTTTTTGAGGGCGTCGGTTGGTACGCCGTCACCGATGATTCCATAGCCAATCATTAATCCAGCGACTAACGTAGCAGCAGCAATAATTAGCACAACAATAATACGAAGCCAAATCGGAAAAATACGGCGTCTAGGCTTTTTATTTTTCCTTTTTTCTTCTTTTTGTTTTACTTTTTGCTGTTTTCGGGTCTGCTTATCCGTTTCTGAAACAGTTTTTTTGGATGCTACAGGTTTTGTACGCTTTTTTCCAGCGGCCTTTTCTTCCTTCAGCGTCTTTCTTGACTGTTTTTCTGATTGGTTCGTAGACATAGTATGTTACTCCTTATTCCCTTACAAATCACGTACTTTTATTTAGTTGCAGTTTACCATAACAATTTGTGATTACATAGTATTTTGACATATTTTGCGAACCGATAAGCTTTACGACCTCAGTTGGTTTACGAGTCCCATCATTTGGTCGCCCATCGAGATCGTTCTTGAATTAAATTGATAGGAACGCTGCGTTACCATTAAATCCGCCATTTGCTGCGCGATATCAACATTGGACTGTTCCAGAGCACCGCTTTGCAAAACATCTGCATTCGGGGCAGTTGCCTGGATGACTTCTGCAGCATCAAATCCTAAATTCTCCATATCAGGCAATCGGAATAGATTTTGACCGGCTGCTTCAAGCAATCTTGGGCGAACTGCTTCGACAACAGCAAGCTGTGCTTCTACAGCAGTCTGTCCTCCGCGTGATACAATGATCTGGCCATTTTCACGGATATCGATGGAATCGAATCCTTCTGCAATAACAATCGGACCATTTTGACCAAGTACGGGATTACCGTTACCTGTAGTCAGCATGAGATCCTGATTATTGTTCACAGGGCTAAGAAAAAATGAGCCATCCCTCGTATAGAGCGTATTTTCCTGACCATTTTCGTTTACCTGGATTTGGAATAGATGGTTGTCCTGTTTTAAAGCAGTATCCAGTACGCGATCTGTCTCCAAGATGGAACCTAATGAAAGATCAATATTTGTTGAACCTAATTTGGCTCCGGAACCGACCCGTATGCCATCAGGAGTCACACGACCTTCAGCATTTGCTGGGTCAGACAAATTATTTACTTGTTGAATAAGCAGGGAGCTGAAATCGGCTTGACGCCCTTTATATCCAGTTGTCTGACTGTTCGCCATGTTATTCCCAATCAAATCGAGCTTTTGTTGCAGCTGATTCATGGTTACAGCCGCCTGTATCATCATCTGAGACATGATTGTCCCTCCTTAAAAAGGTGTTGCCTATTGTTTCAAACATAAGTTGCCAACGCTAGCCCATACGCCCTAAACGAGGGAAGCGTCTTTAGGTCTTAACCGATTCTTCCTATTTCAGAGACCGTCTTACCTAAACTTTCGTCATAGGCGCGCAATACACGCTGGTTTGTTTCAAACATGCGATAAGCAGTCATCATGTCTGTCATTGTCTGTAATGTATTCACATTGGATTGCTCGAGGAAACCTTGCTGAATTGCATATGTCGTACCAGCCGGGATAGCCTCTGTCTCACCTGCAAATAGGTCATTTCCTTCTTTTGTCAGTGTATTCGCATCTGCTGTATATGTAATTCCTAAAGGTATAGCCACATCCTCTGTTTGCAAGATTCCTTCCGGAGTGAGTCTAAACTCCATTCCGTTTGTTTGAATGGGATTGCCTGCTTCATCAAGCACATAATAGCCATGATTTGTTACAAGAAAACCTTGGCCATCTACTGTGAAATTACCATTCCGTGTAAATCTCGTTTCTCCAGCCTCATTTTGGACTGTGAAAAACAGCGAACCTGTTTCATCGGGCAGCATCCCATTTACAATAGCTAAGTCCGTTGAGATTCCCGTTTCTCTTATATCACCCTGTTTAAAGTTCGGAACGGTTTCCTGCACGTATACACCCGTATTGATGGAACCAATCGTATTTTGAATAGGTAGGTTGAGTCCACCTTGTGAAGTTGGAATATTCTTGGAAGAACCCATTTCATTTAGCAGCATTTCAGGAAAGGCGCGTATGGACGTTTGGTCAGCTTTATAGCCTGGGGTGTTCGCATTAGCAATATTGTTTGACAGTGCTTCCTGCTGACGTTGCTGTGTGATCATTCCACTCGCTGCTGTATAAAAACCTCTTAACATATCTGCTCCTCCTTTAAACCGGATAGAGGGACAGGTTTACTGTCCCAACAAGGGTCTCATTGTCTCAAACTGGGACGAGGTGTCATTCCTCTTACTAGCCGATTTTTTTGCGTTCAATTTTATCAATGTTTTCAAGCATAATTCCGGTTCCTTTTGCCACACAATCCATAGGATCCTCGGCAATAAATACAGGTACTTTCAACTCTTCTGCCAATAGTTGGTCAATGCCATGAAGCAATGCTCCACCGCCAGTAAGAATAACACCACGGTCAATAATGTCTGCAGACAATTCCGGTGGGGTTTTTTCAAGTACGGATTTAGCTGCTTGTACAATTAATGCGACAGATTCATTTAATGCAGCATGTATTTCCTTCGATCCGACAGTAATTGTCCTTGGTAATCCTGATACCATGTCACGACCGCGAATATCCATTGTTTCGTTGCGGGAATCATTGAATACCGTTGCTACATTAATTTTAATATCTTCTGCCGTTCTTTCTCCAATTAATAACTTATATTTTTTCTTAATATACTGGAGAATGTCGACATCAAACTTATCACCAGCCATTTTAATTGATTCGGATGTAACAATACCACCCATGGAAAGAACAGCAACATCCGTTGTTCCTCCACCAATATCAACGACCATATTTCCGCTTGGCTGATAAATTTCCATTCCGGCTCCAATTGCGGCTACTTTTGGTTCTTCTTCCAGATAAACCTTTTTGCCTCCGGATTTCTCAGCAGCTTCCTTGATTGCTTTCTGCTCCACTTTTGTAATATTCGTCGGGCAGCAAATAAGCATTCTTGGTTTAGAAAAAATTCCTTTTACATTGATTTTATTTATAAAATGCTTTAACATCGCTTCTGTTACATCGAAGTCAGCAATAACTCCATCCTTTAATGGACGGATGGCTTCAATATTTCCTGGTGTACGTCCAACCATACGACGTGCTTCTTCTCCTACCTCAAGCACTTTTCCAGTGTTCTTGTCCATTGCGACAACGGACGGTTCATTTAATACAATCCCTTTGCCTTTTACGTGAATCAGAACATTGGCAGTTCCAAGGTCGATTCCAATATCTCTAGAAAACATGTATCTAGATCCTCCTAGCGTTACTAACTTGCATCGTCATTTAGACATAATGCTACTAATATGATATTTTACCACAAATTACATGATTTAACTGTAGTTTGATTAAATTTATTATGCATAAAAAAGAGGAAGTTGTATATGGGGCACACAAAAGCCCGGATGGAGTATCCGGGTGTTTGTTATAGCGGTGTGTTTACGATGTGTTGCATTATCTTCGTCTTATCTTACTTCAGCCTGCTGGTTTTTCCTGTGGCTCATTTTTACCGTCTATTTTATATTTTTGCCTTGTTGCTTCTCCTCCCCTTAAATGTCGGATTGCTTTATGGTATTCGAGAATCTCCTTGACTTGATTAGCAAGTTCAGGATTTATTTCCGGTAAACGTTCTGTCAAATCTTTATGGACTGTGCTTTTGGAGACACCAAATTCTTTCGCTATCGTTCGGACCGTTTTTCTTGTCTCTACGACATGTCTTCCTATCCTGATTGTTCTCTCTTTGATGTAATCATGCACACCGTTCGCCTCCCTAAGTTGTTTAATTCCGAGGTGTGGGTCGAGACATGGTGTTGGTTGGGATATGAGAATTCAATGAACAGCGCTGTAATGAAGAATATTGGGTATGTATCACCGATTCAACAATTTCAACAATTGATTCAAAACGGCTGTGGGGTGAATATTCCATGTGGAAAGCATAAGGAAGATAATTACGACGATGGCACACAAGCTCTCACCTCAGACAATTCGATTGCATGGTTTGTAACATCTTATTAGAATAGTGCCTGCTTTATGATTAAATTTGTACAATTCATGCGTTGGACAAGATGTATTTTTATCTTTTGGAAAAATGGATGAAACAGAAAATACAAATGTTGGTTAGAAAACGGTTATGCGGCGATCTTTTGGACAAACGCTTCATCGATTAGAAAACTTGGCATTCGCCAAGCCTTTGGGCGATGCCTTAGTTGTATGCAGAAAGAAATATGGATATACTTTCTTTACTGCCAAAAAGGCCACTGCATCGTCATATCGAATGACAATTCAGTGGCCTTTTTGAAGGAAAAGATGAATTACAATTCTCGTATCGCATTAATTGGTAGTCTGCTGAAGAAATAATCACTGCGCTTTTCAATAAAGGACGTATACGATTGAAGCAATAGGCCCCTATCCTCTTTCGCTTTTCCTAAATAATAGAGTTGGAAAGCGGTTTTCTGCGGCAAGTTTTCAAGCAATTCGATCGCTTTCGATTTATTTCCTTTTGCAAGTTCCATATGGGCTTGTTCACCAATATCCGTTGTGGTAACGTTGTCCACTTCATTAAAATGGGAAGATAAAAATGGAATGTTTTTATTCTCAAGAATATGAATCAAGCGCGTGTTATTTTGTTCTTTGGAGATCTCCAGTGCTTTGTTCAGATGATACATTCCTTTTTCATAGGTATCAAAGGTGTAGGACAATCCGAGATGGGTGTGAATGCAGGCGTGGATAGATTTACTGTCAATCATATTCAATGAACGATAGGCATATTTCCTTGCCATAATTAATTCATTCCGCATCAAATGATAGATGATATTAATGCGATAAACTCGGATTTTGAAATAGCTTACAATAATTCGCTCTTCTATATTTGAAAAATACTGCTGGTACGTCACCATCAGATTTCCTACTCGATCATATTGAGCTAAACGTTGATAGGCATCTTCCTTAATTACCTCCATCAAAAATAATAATTCAGGTTCATTGGTCGAATATTGAGTGGTATAATTTTGTAATCTCTGTAGGGTTTCATGTGGGTTGTCCTTCCACAGCTGCTGATCCACCATAATCTGGTAAAGGAGCCCCCATAGCCGGTTGGAAGGATTGTCCGACTCCAAATTCTTTTCAATCAGGACTTCAAGTTCATTCGTAAAACCATTCATATATAAATATTCCATACCTTTTTTTTGTATATTCTTTGAGGATGATTGGAGGCAGGTTTTTTTCATCATTTCTTTGACCGAATCTGAATTGTTTTCTTCACTTAATAAATTCATCATCTCTGTTATGGTAAATTCCGATTGCGACGTCATTAACTTTTCCAGCACTAATTTTATTCCTCCTTTTCCCAATAGTGGAAAATTATCTCTATTTTCTGCAACATTAATATAGTATCATATATTACAAGGAAAAATAGGTGTTATCGTTCGACATTTTCCGCATGAATGGTCATTCATTCACTATTGTTATTTTCCAGGAAAAGGAAAAATACCCCTGGTACTCGTATAAGTACCAGGGGTATTTCTAGTTACGCATTTTCATCTTCTACAGTGTCATCGGATTCTTCATCCGTTTCTTCTTCTGTATCATCAGAATCATCTTCTGGTGAATCTTCATCCTCAATCACTTCTTCGGATTCATCTGTAGCGTCTGTTTCCTCATTGACAGCAGCGTCATCTTCTGCTTCTTCTGTCGCATCTGTTTCCTCGTTTACAGCAGAGTCATCTTCTTCAGATACACTTCCTAAGCTGCTTACAGGCTGATTGAAATAGCTTTCCGGGTTTATTTCTTTCCCATCTTTTCTTATTTCAAAATGGACGTGGGTACCGTTGTCTTTCCCAAACAGGTTTTTACCTGCTGTTCCGACTGCATCACCCTGTTTCAATTTGGATCCTGCAGTAACAGTGACTTCATCAAGACTAGCATAGTAGGTTTTCACACCATCTTCATGCGTTAGAACAACAACATTGCCTAATAACGGATCTTCTTTCACTTCTTCGACTGTACCACTAATTGCAGCAATAACGTCGAACGTTTCAGCGTTGGCTGATGCAATATCAACCCCAGTACTCTGATAGAATCTATTATTGTATTCTATCAATGCATTCTCGCGATCTGCTTGTTCTGCGTTGTAATCGAAAAATTTAGTTACGATTTCTGCTTCATCCATGTTGGCTACTGGCATTTGTATTAACTCTTGCTGCTCAATTACTGGTTCTGCTTCCTGTTCATCCAATACTGGAGAATAGTTGTCAGTCAGTTCCTGATCGTCTGTAGCATCTGGGATTTGATTATCCATATTTTGATACCACACCACAACCGATAGTAAAAGTGCTGCAATCGTCAAATACACAGCCGGGAAAAACCATTTCTTCCGGTAAATGCGACTCCATTTATTTTTTGGACCGCCGTTGAACTCTTCATTCATAATTAATCACCTCTGCAACCATTGTGAGCAGAAATGTTAAAATATATACATCCGATTAAAAAAAATTATTGATTTTATGGATTTTTTTATTGTTTTGGGGGAAGTTAAGAGTTTTGAGGGGTCGTTTCTGGTTTGGTTGGAAGTTGGACGTAGTATGGTACAGCGTGGGTTTGGTGGTTGTGTTGCAGGGCGTTTTTAACGTTTATGTGTGTTTATTGTATTTTTTCAGTTTTATAAGTTTTTGTTCCGTATAGAGTTTTTGTTATTTGATAAAATGTATAAATTGCGATTGACTGCTATCCCGCCGTCCGGGATCGCTCTGGGCGGATGCTTTCCGCGGGCACGGCCTCAGCCCCGAAGAGAAAACCACTCTTCAGGTCTTCGGACACGTGCTGTTCCCGCAGGAGTCACCGCCCGCCGCTCACCCGGACTGATGAATCTGTATGATATGATTTTTATAAATCACTAATGCAGTTAGCAGTTTGTAAGCTTAAAACCAGCTCTGGGGAAATATACGAAGACTCCAGCGGGAGGAAAGGCATAGGTGAGACCCCGGAGTGCGGTAGCACGAGGAGGGCTCACCAGCCGCCCGCGGAAAGCGCAGTATATTTCCCCAGTGCGGTCGCCGAAGTTACTTATCCTAGTTTGCATTTCATCTCAATTCAACTCTACAACAATTGTCATGAAAGGGTCAAAATCAAAAATCCCTCGTCTACTTGGAGACGAGGGCTGGTACTGCGTCGTTTATCGTACTGATTGCTACATCCTTATAATAGTATTGAACAATTTCCTCATACGTCTTTCCTTCTTTTGCCATTCCATTCGCGCCATATTGACTCATTCCAATTCCATGTCCAAAGCCTTCTGTAGTGAAAATCAAATGCCCATTGTTTTGTTTAATTTCAAAGTCGCTGGATTTCAAATCGAGCTTTTCCCGGATATCTCTTCCAGTGAACGTATATCCTTCAATGCCAATTTCACTAACACGGCCGCTTTCGGTTCGTTCCAATTCAATGAATAGCGGGGAATCCTTCGGTAAATCTAATTCCAGCGCAGCTTCAACCTGAGCGATCGTATAGGTCTGCTGGCCAAGGAATTGGGGTGAGTCTTTATCCCATGGGCTTTCCACACTTCTTAAATAGGAAATCTCATTCTCCCAATAATCCTCGGAGTTTTCCGTATGCCCATTACTTGTAGAAAAAAATGCTGCAGTAATTGGTGCATCATTAAAGGTTAATATTTGCCCTTTTGTCTCATTTACAGCTTCTTTTATTTTGTTCATCTTTTCTGTGTATTCGCCGCCCCATTCTTTTTGCAGTTCCATTTCACTTTTATAAACTTGATGCTGAACTGTATCTGTTAAATCATAATCGTCTGCTTCATCTCCGTGCAGTAAATGACTCACGGTAAATGTTCTGGCAGCTAGCGCCTGGGCCTTTAATGCTTCCAGTTCAAATTTAGTCGGCATCTCTGAGGCGACAACCCCGGCAACATACGTTTCCAAGGGAACATCCTCTACCATCTCTACATTGGACCGCATGACCGCAACAGAAAATGGCGATGAATCGATTTCCACTGATGGATGCGCACCCGTCTCAGGCGTTGCGATATCCTCTTGTTTATTGTCACCAAAGAAAGCAACAATGGATGCGGGGATTGCCAGGATTAACACGAGCAGAACAGATAAAAAGAATGCTGCCGGCAATTTCCAAGGGCGGGTTTTCCGATTATTAAAATAAAGTGTTTTTCGATTTTTTAAAGGAATGATCTTCTGGATTTGCGTCGTTTGGTTATTGATAAGATTCGTTTTCCTTTGCTGGCTCTTCATTATTTGTTTCTTAAATGAAGATTTCTTTTTTTTCCATGCCTTTGGAACTGGTCGATTTTTTTTCACAGCTTTCCCCCTTGCAGCGATTAAATTGGGTCATTTATTCTAGCATCCCTACTAAACAATTTATACATTGAAGAGCGAAAATAGACCTCATTTTTCAAACGTAATAATTGGGGAAAGTGAATTATTTCGTTGATACGGTTTCCGGCTGCTTTTTGAGCTGCTTTTTATTTTCAATTGTTTCATCATATAAATGACAGGCTACGAAATGGCCTTGCTCTACTTCCTGCCAGACAGGTTGGATTTGTGAACACACTTCCATTGCCATTGGACAACGTGTGCGAAATACACATCCGCTTGGCGGGTTAATTGGGCTTGGTAATTCCCCCTCCAAAATAATTCTTTCTCTTTTCTCCTCGATATCGGGATCCGGTATCGGAATAGCAGAGAGCAAGGCTTGCGTGTATGGGTGCAACGGTTTTTCATAAAGCTCAGCACTATCTGTCAGCTCAACCATATTCCCTAAATACATCACACCAATGCGGTCGGAGAATTGTTTGACCATCGATAAATCATGGGCAATAAACAAAAACGTCAATCCCTTATCTTCTTGCAATTGTTTCATCAGATTAACGACTTGGGCTTGCACAGAAACATCCAATGCAGAGATTGGCTCATCTGCAATAATAAAATCGGGGTTCAATGCCAATGCCCTGGCGATTCCGATTCGCTGACGCTGCCCACCACTGAATTCGTGTGGATAGCGATTGGCATGTTCCCGATTAAGTCCTACTTCTTCCAGCAGTTCGTATACCCGCTCCGTCACTTCTTTTTTTGTTTTATATAACTTATGTACTTCCATCGGCTCCGAAATGACTTCTCGGACGGTTGACCTCGGATTCAAGGATGCATAGGGGTCCTGGAAAATCATCTGCATTTTACGATAGAATTTGAAACGTTCCTTTTCATTCAAGTCATGGACATTTTCATTATCAAAAATAACATCGCCATCTGTTTTCTTATACAGTCCAAGAATCGTCCGTCCAATAGTAGATTTTCCACAACCGGATTCACCAACAAGCCCGAACGTTTCCCCTCTGTTCACATGAAAGCTCACATCATTTACGGCCTGTAATACCTCGCCTTTACCCATTTCAAAATATTTTTTTAGACTTTTGACTTCCAGTATTTTGTTTTCCATCTTTAACTCTCCTCTGCTGCTTGCCAGTATCGCCTTGCTGCACAAAGTTCTTTTTCATATTTTGTTCCTTGAATAGGGGTAATCTCGATTCCTTTTCCAGTTTGAGGAGAGTGGAGCATCTGACCGTCCCGATAATAGATTCCTACATGATGAAGACTTCCTTTTCCTTCTTCATATGCGAAAAAGAGCAAATCACCAGGTTCCATCTGGTCAAAATTCACTTCCACTCCTGCAGCCGCCTGGTCTCCAGCATCTCGCGCAATTTGATAACCGTTCGCCTTATGGACTGCATAGGCAAGGCCAGAGCAATCATAACCAAACGAACTCATTCCACCCCAAAAATAACCCAGACGAATGTAAGGTTCTCCCGCTTTTACAATATCCTGGCCACTTCCTTTGTTAAGGCCTTTATCCGTTTTGAAAATTTGTACCGCATCGATTGGCAAAAATTTGTCACCATGTGGAGTGAAGACCTTTATGCGCGTTGTTCCAGTTTCTTTGACTGGCAAAAACGTCATATAGCTGAGCTTCATAAATGGCTTCCCGTCCTCTGCTTCCAGCCACACCTTGTCGGAAATAACTGCGGCAGTTTCTGCAGTATGCCATTCACCTTTGTTCACCTTCGTTAATTGGGGGATTGGGACCCAACCAGGATAGCCACGTTCATCTTTGTTCGATGGCTGAGAGGGAATAATCACATGGGCCCAGTTGGCAGTAGTTTCCGTAACTAGAACAGGTTCCCCATATAAAATTTGGGTCTGTACCCGATTTTCATCACATAAAGCTAGACTCGCTTCATAGGAAAGACTATCTATCCACTTATCTATGTTCGTCGGATTCGTAGTTCCATATTGATCGATTTCCCGCGCTGATTCTGGATTTGTCCATACCGTAGCCACCTGCGTAGTGGATACCCATAGCTCTTCTGGAAATTGATCAAACGTTTGATTAAACATTCTTGATGCTCCTTTCTTGAATGGGAATGGTTGCTGTGTTGCTTTGATTCGTGCTCTAGCTTGGTGTTCCGCATCGATGGGACGGGATCGCTCAACTTTGCGGCTCCTTTGCGCGACTTCGGGCTGGGATCGCTCAACTTTACTTCCTCATTGCGCGACTTTGGGCCGGGATTGCTCAAATTTTGCGGCTTTTTTGCGCGACTTTGGGTCGCGATCGCTCAACTTTACAGCTTCTTTGCGCGACTTCGGGCCGGGGTCGCTCAACTTTGCGGCTTTTTTGCGCGACTTCGGGCCGGGATTGCTCAACTTTACGACTTCTTTGCGCGACTTCGGGCCGGGGTCGCTCAACTTCCCTTCACACTACTTCACGATAAATGAATGATTAATTGTTTTAATTCCCAGTCCTGGGTCTTTTCCTAATTCAATCCTGCTACCATTATACGTAATCCCGCCATTTGCCATGTCTCCTATGAGCATTAAGGGAGCATCGAAATCATATCTTGTTATATTCGGCTGACTGGCAGCGAAATGCGCCGCAGCTGTAATCCCTATTTTCGTTTCAATCATACTGCCGACCATGCAATCCACATCGTAACTTTGTGCGAGCTTTGCGATTTTCATTGCCTCGTGGATACCGCCAGCTTTCATTAATTTAATATTAATTAAATCAGCCGCTCCCATGGACAGGATTCGCTTCGCATCCTGTGGTGAAAATACACTTTCATCTGCCATGATTGGTGTTTCTGTATGTTGCGTAACGTATTTTAATCCTTCAACGTCATGTGCTTTAACTGGTTGTTCAATTAATTCAATAGAAAGGCCGAGGTCCTCCATCTTTCCAATAGCACGGACTGCTTCTTTTGCCTGCCAGCCTTGATTTGCATCAAGGCGAATCAGTACATCTAGGCCTATTTCCGCTCTGATGGCCTGGATTCGCTTTACGTCGGTCGCAATCTCATCCTTGCCCACTTTAACTTTTAAGACAGAAAACCCGTTATTAATATACTTCCTGGCGTCCGCAGCCATCTCTTCCGGACGATTCACACTGACGGTATAGTCCGTCTCGAGTCGTTCACGATATCCGCCAAGAAATTGATAAAGTGGCATATTCGCCTGTTGTGCGATACAGTCATAAAGCGCCATATCAACTGCAGCTTTTGCACTCGTATTGCGAACCATACTTTTTTCCACTTTTTCAAACAATTGTTCTCTCGCGCTTAGTGATTCACCGATTAGGAGCGGTTTAAAAATCGATTCGATGGCGTACTGAATGCTTGCAAGGCTATCTCCAGTGATTACATGTGTTGGTGGTGCCTCTCCCCAGCCAACAGTGCCATCCTCACAAGCAATTTTAACGATAATTGTTTCTGCAACGGTTACGGTTCTTAGCGCTGTTTTAAAGGGTGTATGCAATGGGATCGCTCCCCGAAAGGTTTCGATTGATGCGATTTCCAAGCTGCTCACCTCCTGAATAGTTTAATAACTTCCTTGTTTAAAAAGGATTCAATATTTATTTAACGCCTGGTTCAATTACGAATGTTCTATCTTTTGTTGATAGGTTAGCAATGGCACCGAGTGGAACGGAGAAATTCGGAAAACAATGGCCGATTTTAAAACCACTCAGTACGGGACCATTAAAATCTGTAAAATAGTCTTCAAAAACCTGATGCCTCGTGAGGGATGGACTTAAGGTTGTCACCGGTTCAGCAAAGTCTCCAAGTACAATTCCTGCAGCATCCGAGAGTTTCCCTGCTAGCCTCAGCTGGTTCAGCATGCTATCAATACGATAAGGTTCCTCTCCAACATCTTCCAGAAGGACTAGTTTATCTTTCGTATGAACCTCATAGGGTGTACCAAGTGTACTAACTAGTAATGATAGATTCCCGCCAACCAATTGCCCCTGTGCAATTCCTGCAGCATATGCTTTTAATGGGTTTATTTTTTCACTATAGCTTAATTCCGTTGGTTCAAAAAGTTGTCGAAACAAACTTCCCGTAAACGTATCAAATTCATCTTTCGCGACATCTGAAGCAAGCATTGGCCCGTGGAATGTAATTAAATCCGTTTGTTGACGTATTGCTGTATGTAAATAGGTTATATCACTGTAGCCCCAAATAATTTTAGGATTTCGTTTGATTAAATCATAATCGATTTGGTCAATAAGACGTCCTGTTCCATAGCCGCCTCGTGCAAATATGATTGCTTTTATTTTCCTGTCTGCAATCATGTCATGAAAATCTTCCAAGCGTTGTTCGTCTGTTCCGGCCAAATAGCCACGAACTTCCTTCATATTTTTCCCCAATTTAACATGGAGCCCCATATTTTCAAAAAAAGGAATTGCCTTGTTTAGTTTTTTCAAATCGGGTGGCCCTGCCGGAGCGATAACTCCAATCGTATCGCCTTTTTTCAATCGAGTTGGACGAATCATTCGCAACCCTGCTTTCCATTAGGATGGTTGTAATCAAAAACTTGTGTATATATAAATGAAAAGGGAGAGGCTCACATACAAAAAATGTAAATGAGCCATTCCCATAATTATTTAGTTATTGCCTATAGCCTTCGCTTTAGTTCTGCTAGCTACGGCGACCAGGGGCTATTGGACTTCCTGAGACCTCCGTACGATAAGTCAACATCAGCTCCCTCTGGTCACTGTGTTTCCTTTATCTCCTCCGGACCAGTCCAGTCCATACGCCCCTAAACGGTCGCCTTCGCTTTAGTTCTTATCCGCAAATTTCAAGTCAAAGTATCCTACTGGGTGGCGTAGGATGCCTTCAATGCTGTCTGCTTCTAGGACTACTGTATTGTAGTAGCGGATTGGCATTGCTACCATTTCTTCAGCAAGTAGTTTTTCAGCTTCATAGAGATACTCGTAACGTTTTTCTTCATCTGTTTCTGATTTACCATTAGCAATCAATTCATCATATTCTGCATTGGACCAGCCCGTACGGTTCATATATGAATCTGTGATAAAGCTTTCCAGGAAGTTAACTGGATCACTGTAGTCATTGATAAATGAACTGCGTGAAAATTGGAGTTCCAGATTTTGCTGTGCTTCCGCAAATACGTTCCATTCCTGGTTTTCCAATGTTACCTTAACGTCAAGATTTTCACTTAGCATGCTTTGCATTGTTTCAGCAACTGCTTTGTTCGTATCACTTGTATTGTACGATAATACGACTGGTGGTAATTCTTCATAACCTTCCTCAGCCATAC
The DNA here is from genome assembly GCF_051262635.1 of Oceanobacillus sp. CF4.6. Lineage (NCBI taxonomy): Bacteria > Bacillati > Bacillota > Bacilli > Caryophanales > Bacillaceae > Oceanobacillus > Oceanobacillus sp. CF4.6. The sequence goes on from NZ_JBIMEX010000003.1 coordinate 125,151, forward strand.
CTTCTTCAAGTAATTGTTTTGCATAATTCGCATCAAATGATACAAGATCTCCATTTCCATCACGGAAGTCTTCACCAGATGGCGTTGTAAATCCAGGAGATACAAATCCATAGGCAGGTTCTACACCATTTTTAACAACAAAGTCTGCAATATCCTGTCTATTCACAGCATATGCAAATGCCTGTCTGATTTTTTTGTTTTGGAAAGGTTCTTCTGTAATGTTAAAACGGAAAAATTCCAAACCACCATAGTTTCCAATATATACATTATCTCCCTCAAGCAGCTCATCCGATAATTCAGGAGGGACAGTTGCTGTATCAAGGTCTCCTGTTTCAAACATTTGATATTGCGTATTTGTATCGTTTACCATCGCCCAGTGAATTTTATCCAATTTAACGGTGTCCGCATCCCAGTACTCCGGGTTCTTCGCAAATTCCATCTCACTGTCATGTTCCCATGATTCAAGCATAAAAGGTCCGTTTGCTACAAAAGAGTCTGCTTCTGCATGCCAGTCTGGATTCGCTTCTGCTACCTTATGGTTGATTGGGAAGAATGCTGGGTTTGTTAATACATCCAGGAAGAAACCTGTTGGAGCTTCCAACACTACTTCCAATGTCTTTTCATCTATCGCTGTTACAGCAACATCATCTGCTGTACCTTCCCCAGAATTAAAGGCTTCTCCTCCTTCAATAAAGTAAGCGAGGAATGCTGCTGCAGAAGCTGTATCCGGTGAAAGCATGTATTTCCATGCATACACGAAGTCCTCCGCTACTACCGGGTCCCCATTTGACCAGTTCGCATCTTCACGGAGATGGAATGTATAGGTTAACCCATCTTCGGAGAGATCCCAGTCTTCCGCTACTCCGGCTCCTGCAACTGAATCCTGATCTAATCGAGTCAGACCTTCCATTAAGTTGTTAAGTGGATCCCATGAAACGGCATCAAAGCCAATCGATGGATCAAGTGATGTAGGTTCCACGCCATTGTTTAATCGTAGTACCTTTTCCTCGCCTTCACTTTCTTCTTCCTTTGCTTCGGTTTCACTTTCTTCTGTTTCCGTTGTTTCCTCTGCTCCTGCATCATCCGGCTCTTCTTCAGACCCAGCATCTTCATTTGCAGTACATGCGGCAAGTACAACTACTGTCGTTAAAGCAAGTAAAAATAATAGTAACTTCTTCATTCCTTTTCCCCCTTTGTTATTTGATTGCTGCTTCTAAAAGTTGTTTAGCCCGTTCATCCTGAAGCCAGCAGTTCACTTGATGGGAACCTGTTAGCTCGGTATTTGCGGGATAAACTTTATCACACACCTCCATGGCAAATGGACATCTTGCTGTAAAGGGACATCCTACTGGAGGTGAGAATAAATCGGGTGGCGTGCCATCGATTGGAGTCAATCTCGCTTCTTTCAAATCCAATCGTGGAACAGATTTCAATAATCCTTTTGTATACGGGTGCTGCGGTTCATAAAATATTTCACGCTTTGTTCCCGTTTCGATGATTTTACCGGCATACATGACTGCAATCCGGTCCGCAATTTTTGCTACCACACCAAGATCATGTGTAATCAGGATGATGGAAACTCCTGTCGTGTTCTGGATTTTTTCAAAGAGTTCTAGAATTTGCGCCTGAATGGTTACATCCAGTGCGGTTGTTGGTTCATCCGCGATCAAAAGATCGGGCTCACATATTAATGCAATGGCAATAACAATACGTTGTCGCATCCCCCCACTAAACTGATGGGGGTATTGCTTCAAGCGTTCTTCTGGATTGGAAATTCCAACTAGATCCATCATTTCTATCGCTTTTTCCTTAGCCTCTTCACTAGATACTTGTTTATGTTGCCTCAATCCTTCCATCAACTGTGTGCCAATAGTCAATGTAGGATTCAATGCAGTCATTGGGTCCTGAAAAATCATTGATATATCAACGCCACGAATGGAGCGCATTTTCTTCTCTGAATACTTTGCCAGATTTTGTCCTTTAAAACGAATAGAGCCGTTTGTAATTTTGCCCGGAGGATCAGGGATCAGTCGCATGATCGCATTGGATGTTACGCTTTTTCCACAGCCGGATTCACCAACGATTGCGAGCGTTTCCCCTTCGTTTAAATGAAAATCAACTCCACGGACTGCTTTTACCGTTCCACCATATGTACGGAATGTAACGTGGAGATTTTCCACTTCCAGAATTTTTTCCATGTCCTCACCTACTTCCTTAATTTCGGATCAAGTGCATCCTGAAGTCCATCGCCAAGTACGTTGAAAGCAAACATCGTAAAGGAGATAAAGAATGCCGGGAAAAATAATGTCCACCAATTCCCTGACAAAATAGCTCCTAAAGAATCATTCGCCATGACACCCCAACTTGCATAGGGGGACTGGATACCTAAGCCGATAAAACTCAAGAATGCTTCTGCAAAAATGGCTGAAGGAACGGTTAGTGTCATCTGAACAATAATCGGCCCCATCGAGTTTGGAAGTAAATTTTTCCTAATAATTCGGGATGACTTTGTTCCAAATGATTTGGAGGCGAGGACAAATTCATAATTTTTAATTTGCAGAACTTGCCCCCTTACGATTCGAGCCATTCCGACCCATCCCGTGACCGTTAATGCAATAATAATTGTCGATAGACTTGGGCCTAATACGACAAGTAATAAAATAACAACGAGTAAATATGGTAGTCCATATAAAATTTCAATGATCCGCATCATTATGTTATCTGTGCGACCACCTTTATAGCCGGATATACCACCCCAGATAATTCCGACGGTGACATCAATCAACGCAGCCATCAATCCGACAAAGAGTGAAATACGTGCCCCGTACCATGTTCTCGTAAATACATCCCTTCCAGCATTATCAGTGCCAAACCAATGCTCCGATGAAGGGGGCTGATATTGATTCGGTAGGTCCTGTGTATTCACTTCATAAGGAGATAAAATAGGTCCAAAAATTGCCATGACCGCAAGGAGAACCAAAAAGACCAATCCGAGCATCGCCATTTTATTTTTAATCAATCTTCTCCATGCATCCTGCCAGTAGGAAAGGGAGGGTCTCGCAACTGCCTCTGCTTCCCCTTTATCTTTATCCTTCCAATGAAACCAATCATCTGGTATTTGAGAGGGCGAATGTGTTGTCTTTACGTTATTCGTCGTTTTCACTCTATTCCCCTCCTTTTTTATGGAACTTGATACGAGGATCCAAGATTCCATATGCGATATCAACTAGGAAGAGCATTAGAATAAGAAATGCACTATAAAATACCGTTGTTCCCATAATTACCGGGTAATCTCGTTGATTAATACTTTCAACGAAATATTTTCCCATTCCAGGAATCGCAAAAATTTGTTCAATAACAAAGGTTCCTGTTAAAATACTTGCTAGTAATGTTCCCATAATCGTAACAACTGGCATCAGCGCATTTCTGAGTGCGTGCTTGAATACAATTTTCCATGGAGATAATCCCTTCGCACGCGCCATTTTTATGTAATCTTGTGTTAAAACTTCAAGCATTGTCGAACGAGTAAGCCTTGCAATAATTGCCATCGGCCCTGTAGCAAGCGCAATCACCGGCATTACCATATGTGCCGGACTCGACCAAGTTGCGGGTGGTAGGATTTCCAAATTTACAGCTAATTGTTGAATGAGTAATGTAGCCAATATAAAATTTGGTATTGAGATTCCTAATACGGCCAACCCCATGGATAGATAATCTATAAAACCATTATGTTTTAATGCAGCAACAATTCCTAAAATGATTCCGGATATCACCGCAACGATAATCGTTACCATTCCAAGTTCTAATGAAATTGGAAATCCTCTTCCCAGCAGATCGTTAACCGACTGATTCGGTTGCTTGATGGAAGGGCCAAAATCAAAGGTAGCAATCGATTTTAAGTAATTAACATATTGAATGGGATACGGTGCATCCAAATTATAATGCGCTTCCAAATTAGCTTTAATCGTCTCATTGGAAGATTGTTCACTATTAAATGGGGAACCAGGGACACTGACCATTAATATGAATGTCAATGTAATAATAATCCAAAGCGTTACCAACATAATCCCGAAGCGTTTTAATATGTATTTCAGCAAGACTTCCCACCCCCGATGTAAACTGCTTTTCTCTTTTTATACGGTTATTATGAAAATGTTGTGTGCATCGCTAGCTCCGTCATCACGAGCATTGCTTTGTACGCTTCCAGAATATGATCTGCTTCATAGCGGACAATGGTTGTTCCTCGTTCGATTTCTGTTTTCGGCATCAAATTAGCCCATTCCGCCTGCCCGTAATTATTAAATTCAATTTTCAGGATCGGCTTTTCTGGTGGGATCAACGGTTTTACCATATGTCTGTTTTCTAATGCCGCCGTAACTTTTTCCGCTAAAAGCTCTCCTGCCTTCTTAGGTGTTAAGCTTTTGACTGAAGACCTTGAAATCGTTTCCTTTACTGCTACGGTCGTTACATTTGGAATTAACTCCGCAGCCTCTTTTGCTGCCTGATCATCTCCCGCTACCAAAACAACTGGAACTCCGAAATAACCGGCAACATAGGCATTAAATCCCATCTCCCCGACAATGTGATCATTGATATAAAAGTTTCGTACAGCATGAATCATTGAATGGGATAAGACACCGGCTTGTCCAGCCCTTGCATGATATCCAATAAACATCGCAGCTCCATAGGTATGATCCAATCCTTGCAACATCGAGAAAGGTTTTACATCTCCAGTTATTAATAAGGCGTCCGGATGAAGCTCATCAATAAGGATATTATTCATTTTCGAATGACTATCGTTCACAAGTACTTCTTGACATCCAAATTGAAAAGCTGCATCTGCAACAAAATTCGTTTCATCTGTCATCATTTTTCTAGCACGTTCATAATTATGTTTACTGGAATCAATATATGTATCATCAGGCACTCCAGTAATCCCTTCCATATCTACGGATACGTATAGCTTCATGCTGTATCACCTTCACCATCATTTTATTATTGGTAATTTTCTATTAACTTTAACATAGAGTTTACAAAAAGAGAAGATTAATTTTTACTATTAGTCTGAATTTTAGTTGTATTGTAATAGATTCGTAGATTGGCTGTATTTGTGGATAACCTATTTATGATGTGATAGAAGTTATTCAGTTGTGGATATGTATTGATCAGGAGTAGCACCTATTGTTGTTTGAAAAAATGGGCAGAAAAAAACAGGCGAGTCATTGACTTCACCTGTTTCTCCATTTATTCTTAAAATAAAAAATTATGATTGTAATTCAGCTGCTATTCTTGCTTCCTTGTAATCTACTTCTTCTAATGGTTCGATTACATCTCCATTTTCATCGACACGTTCAATATCCGCACCTAATTCAGCTAATTTACCTTCAATGTTAACGTAACCTCTATCTAGATGTTTCAGCTCTGTAACACGTGTATAACCTTCTCCGACCAATCCAGCTAATATTAACGCCGCTGCAGCACGAAGATCCGTCGCTGAGACTTCTGCCCCTTGCAATGCAGATAAACCTTCAATGATGACACTACGGCCTTCTATCTTAATATTTGCATTCATACGTCTGAATTCTTCCACATGCATAAAACGGTTTTCAAATACAGTTTCTGTAATCACACCAGTTCCTTTTGCACGTAACATTAATGCCATCATTTGCGATTGCATATCTGTTGGAAACCCAGGATGTGGCAATGTTTTAATATCCGTTGACTTCAGTTCTTTTGGACCAATTACGCGAATACCGTTATCTTCTTCTAAAACTGTTACATTCATTTCCTCAAGCTTGGATATTACAGAACGTAAATGTTCACTGATTGCATTTTCAATCAGTACATTCCCTCCAGTAATAGCTGCAGCTACCATAAATGTACCTGCTTCAATACGATCTGGGATAATGGAATGCTCTGCACCGTACAGTTTTTCCACACCATGGATGCGGATCGTTTCTGTACCAGCACCAATAATTTTAGCGCCCATTTTATTAAGATAATTGGCTAAGTCTACAATTTCAGGTTCTTTAGCTGCATTCTCAATGATTGATTTTCCGTCTGCAAGTGCAGCAGCGATCATAATATTTTCAGTAGCGCCAACGCTTGGCATATCTAAATAAATTTTAGCACCTTTTAGGCGACCGTCTACGTTTGCTTCAATAAAGCCGTTGCCAACATGAATGTCAGCACCCATTGCTTCGAATCCTTTCAAATGTAGATCAATTGGGCGGGAACCTATTGCACATCCACCTGGCATCGCAACCTTTGCGTGTCCATAACGGGCCAATAATGGTCCCAAAACAAGCACAGAAGCACGCATTTTCCGAACATATTCAAATGGAGCTTCTGTTTCTAGTTGTTTGGAAGCATCCACAAATACGGTATTGCTTTCTGCATTAAATTCTACGTCGGCATTTAAATTTCTTATGACTTCATTGATTGTATACACGTCAGCTAAAACCGGTACATCTTTGATTACACTCGTTCCTTCACTTGCGGTAAGACTTGCGGCAAGTACAGGAAGTACTGCATTTTTAGCACCTTCAACTCTGACAGTGCCATTCAATTGGTGTCCGCCTCTTACGATGATTTTTTCCATGTTTTAAAATCTCCTTCAGATCCAATTTCATTATATTAATATTCATGTATTAGGATAGGTGTTCCTATCGTGTATTCCAGATTCATTTCATCGTCCATTACTACAGCTATTTGCAGATTCATTGGGGCACCCTCTATGAAATAACTTTGCTTCCATAAGTCTGTATACCCGTAAATTATCTTTTCATGCATCGAACTTTCAATTGTATCGAACTGTGTCACGATATGTTGTATGTTAAAATAATTTGTGATTTCCTCAACAAAAATATCAATCTCAATTATACCACTATTTTTAGTTGTCAGCCAAGCAAATGTTTTTAAAGAGTTTGTAAAGAAATTATCTTTAATCAAACGTTTGGTTAATAGATAATCTTCTTGTATCTGTTCGTTCCATTGAATGCCTTCCACAACCACAACTATTTCCGCTTTATATGCCTGGTTTTTAGGTATTACTACACTATAAGATACGTCTAGTCTCACATCTTTGTGAACGTCCCTAAGAAGATATTTTATTACATTATCATCTTCAGTAATAGAGACTAAACGACTATCTTTGAATTCCTTTACAATTCGTTCTGCTTTTTGCTTTCCTATGTTCTCCTTAAAAGTTACCTGCCAGTTTTCAATTGCTATCTTATTTTCTAAAGTGAATGCTGCCAAATCAATCATTTCATCTCTTTCCATTCCATTCACCATTGGTTTCGCTGTTATAAATAGAAGCAACACTAGTATTATAGTAATCTTTCTCATTAAAAAATCCCCCTGACATAAACTATTACTCATAGTTTTGACAAGGGGACCGAGTTACATACAAAACAAATTACGACAATCCTTAAAAAAGATAGATTAAATCATTAGACCATCTGAGTATTTCAAGGAAAAATCCACTAACACCCGTTCCAATAACAATGGTGATAAACAGTAGAAATATTCTTCCCTCCGCAGTTCGTCCCTTTTTCATAATTGGTTCAAAGTTCATAGCAAGTACCAATCGCCATGTTATATAAATAAAGATGATGTGTGAAATCATACTAATTAAAGCCATTTGTCCGATCGAAATCATAAGTAATCCACCTCAATTTAAATTCTATTTGTAACTCTGACATTTATTCATAAAAATGTCAATTGATTGCGTTTCGGAAAAATGGAAAGTCGAATCCTGCAACTTTTTTCTATATCCAATTGCACGTAACTCCATTTCCCGGGAAATATCGACAAAATACAAAAGCAAAAATCTCCTATAACATGTTGTTATAGGAGATTTTGTTTGTACTTTATCAGTTACCCACATTCAGGCGATTCATTGCGCGTTTGAGTGCTAATTCAGCCCGTGTTTTGTCAACAGTGTCTTGTTTTGCTTCAAGACGACGTTCTGCGCGTTCTTTTGCTTCTTTAGCACGTTGAACATCAATCTCTGTCGCTTTTTCAGCAGATTGGGCAAGAATCGTCACTTTATCAGGTTGTACCTCCATAAAGCCACCATTTACAGTTAGTTTTTTCGTCTCCTTACCATTTTTCAGACGAACAGCACTGATTTGTAATGGCGCTACAAGAGGAATATGACCCGGTAATATTCCGATTTCACCAGTTTCAGCTTTACAGACAACCATGTCAAAACTACCTTCTAAAACCGGACCACTAGGAGTAACAACACTCACATCCAGTGTTTTCAATGTAACCCCTCCTAAGACTGGCAAGAAGAAAGCTTTGATGTATATCGTTTATGACATCAAAGCATGTTCAAGGAGTTTCCTTGATCCTTCGAGCAATTGTCTATTATTCCATACCTTTTGCTTTTGCAACTACTTCTTCGATACGCCCTACAAGACGGAATGCATCCTCTGGTAGGTCATCATATTTCCCATCAAGAATCTCTTGGAATCCAGCTACTGTTTCCTGAACAGGTACATAAGAACCTTTTTGTCCCGTGAATTGTTCAGCAACGTGGAAGTTTTGAGACAGGAAGAATTGGATACGACGTGCACGAGAAACGATCATTTTATCTTCGTCACCTAGTTCATCCATACCAAGAATTGCGATAATATCTTGTAATTCTTTATATTTTTGCAATGTTTGCTGCACTTCTGTTGCTACTCTGTAATGTTCATCGCCAACAACTTCTGGATCTAGTGCACGTGAAGTGGATGCTAATGGATCCACCGCAGGATAGATACCTTGCTCAGATAGTTTACGATCCAAGTTTGTCGTCGCATCCAAGTGAGCAAATGTCGTTGCTGGAGCCGGATCTGTATAGTCATCGGCTGGTACATAGATCGCTTGGATTGAAGTTACGGAACCTTTATCTGTAGATGTAATACGTTCCTGTAATTGTCCCATTTCCGTTGCAAGTGTTGGCTGGTAACCAACCGCAGACGGCATCCGACCTAGTAGTGCGGATACTTCAGAACCTGCTTGTGTAAAGCGGAAAATGTTATCGATGAAGAGCAATACGTCTTGCCCTTGATCATCACGGAAATATTCAGCCATTGTAAGTCCTGTTAGTGCTACACGCATACGTGCACCAGGTGGCTCGTTCATTTGTCCAAATACCATCGCTGTTTTCGCGATAACACCGGATTCTTTCATTTCATAGTAAAGGTCATTACCTTCACGTGTACGTTCACCAACACCTGCGAACACGGAAATACCACCATGCTCTTGGGCGATGTTATTGATTAACTCCTGGATTAATACGGTTTTACCTACACCCGCACCACCAAATAGACCGATCTTACCACCTTTAATATATGGTGCTAATAAGTCTACAACTTTAATCCCTGTTTCTAAAATCTCTGTTTCAGTAGACAGGTTTTCAAATTTAGGCGCTGCTCGGTGAATGGGATCTACTCGGACATCTGCTGCTAATGGTTCGTCCAAATCAATCTTTTCACCAAGTACATTAAAGACGCGTCCTAATGTAACATCTCCTACCGGTACAGAAATCGGTCTTCCAAGGTTTTCAACTACTGCTCCACGTTTAACGCCGTCTGTTGAAGACATTGCAATCGTACGAACACTGCGATCACCAAGATGAAGAGCAACTTCCAATGTAAGGTCTGTATTATTTTCATTATGGACAACAATTGCGTTATAAATATCTGGTAACTCGCCGTCTTCGAATTTCACGTCAACGACTGGCCCCATTACTTGAGTAACGTGTCCTTTGCTCATCGATTTCCCTCCTAACTAACTTTAAAGCGTGATTGGGTGCTATTCTTGCGCTGCTACCCCACCAACAATCTCCGTAATTTCCTGCGTAATAGATGCTTGACGTGCACGGTTATAGGTCAATGATAAGTCACCGATAAGGTCTTCCGCATTATCTGTTGCACTTCTCATTGCTGTCATACTCGCCGCATGCTCACTCGCTTTTCCATCTAATAATGCTCCAAAAATTAAGCTTTCTGCATACTGTGGTAAAAGAACTTCTAATATTTGTTCTTGATTCGGATCATATTCATAGTCACTGTTAACTGCACCTTCGTTATGTAAGTTCTCAATAGGAAGCAATTTCTTGGCTGTTACCTGTTGGGAAATTGCACTTACATAGTGGTTATAGATAACATTTAACTCATCAATTTCTCCGTCAATATACATTTGAACTGTTTCTTGGGCAAGTTCTTTGATTTCAGCAAATTTCGGATGATCTGCCACACCAATAATACTTTTTGTAATAGGCAAGTCACGCTTCTTACAATAATCATAGCCCTTACGTCCAACGGCAATGATTGTATATTCATCCTTACTTTGATGTCTTTTTTGGATCTTATTGATTAAGTTTTTCAATACATGACTATTGTATGCTCCAACTAAACCACGGTCAGATGTGATTACCATATAACCGGTTTTCTTCACTTCCCGTTTTGTAAGCATCGGATGCTGGACATCGGTACTGCTATTCGCAATACTTGCTACAACTTCCTGTATTTTATCTGCATACGGTACAAAACCTTTGGCATTCAGTTCTGCTTTACTCATTTTAGAAGCAGATACCATTTGCATTGCACCTGTAATTTGCTTTGTCTTTTTTGTCGAATCAATTCGAGCTTTCAAATCTCTTAGTGATGCCAAGCTTTTTCACCACACTTTCCTGACAGAGGTTGGGTCCGGAAATAATGTTGTTATTCCCGGTCCGATATTCTCTTTTCGAAATCTATTTGGAAGATCTGTTTCTTTTTCAAGTAAAGATCATCAATTCATTAATTGCTTGTCGGTAAAAATGTTTTCTTGAATGTTTCAATCGCTGATCTCATCTCACCATCATCCGGAAGATTACCTGTTTCACGGATTGAAGTAAGCAATTCATTACGATTGCTTTCAAGCCATACATTCATTTCACTTTCGAAACGAAGGACATCTTCCACTGGAATATCATCAAGGAAACCTTTCGTTAATGCAAACAGGATCATTACCTGTTTTTCAACAACCATTGGTTTATGCAATCCTTGTTTCAATACTTCCACTGTACGTTGTCCACGATTCAATTTAGCTTGTGTCGATTTATCAAGATCTGAACCAAATTGTGAGAACGCTTCTAGCTCACGGAATGAAGCCAGGTCAAGACGTAATGTACCTGCTACTTTTTTCATTGCTTTAATTTGCGCAGAACCACCTACACGGGATACAGATAATCCGGCATTAATCGCTGGACGCACACCCGAGAAGAACAAATCAGATTGCAAGAAAATTTGTCCATCTGTAATGGAAATTACGTTTGTTGGAATATATGCAGCAATATCGCCTGCTTGTGTTTCAACGAAAGGAAGTGCAGTTAGAGAACCGCCACCTAATGCGTCACTTAATTTAGCAGCACGTTCCAATAGGCGTGAATGTAAGTAGAATACATCCCCTGGGAATGCTTCACGACCTGGAGGACGACGTAGTAATAGGGAAAGTTCACGATATGCAACAGCTTGTTTAGATAAATCATCATAAACAACCAATACATGCTTACCGTTATACATGAACTCTTCACCCATTGCTACACCTGCATATGGTGCAAGGTATAATAATGGAGCTGGATCAGCTGCACCAGCAGATACGACGATGGTATAATCCAATGCACCATATCTACGGAACGTTTCTACTGTATTTCGAACAGTTGATTCTTTTTGACCAATTGCTACGTAAATACAAATCATATCCTGATCACTTTGATTCAAAATGGTATCGACAGCAACTGTCGTTTTACCAGTCTGACGGTCACCGATAATCAGCTCACGCTGTCCACGACCAATTGGTACTAATGCATCAATCGCTTTGATTCCTGTTTGTAATGGTTCGTCAACTGATTTACGATCCATAACACCAGGTGCCGCGGCTTCAATTGGACGAGACTTAGAAGTTTCAATTGAACCTTTACCATCAATCGGTTGTCCAAGTGCGTTCACAACGCGTCCCAATAATTCGTCTCCAACTGGTACTTGCATGATACGGCCTGTACGACGAACTTCATCGCCTTCTTTAATTTCAGTGTAAGGGCCTAAGATGACAATACCTACGTTGCTTTCCTCTAGGTTTTGTGCTAATCCCATAACACCATTCGAGAATTCAAGCAATTCTCCAGCCATTGCGTTCTCAAGTCCGTGTGCACGTGCGATACCGTCCCCGATTTCAATAACTGTTCCTACATCTTTCACTTCGATGTCTGTATCAAAATTTTCAATTTGCTGTTTAATTAGTGTACTGATTTCTTCAGCATTAATGCTCATACCATTTTCACCCCTATCATCATTTATTTGCAGATACTATTTTTCGAGATATACGGTCTAGTTTTCCGCGTACTGTTCCATCATAAATGGTATTTCCGACACGGATTTTAATTCCTCCAACAATCGAAGGATCTACAACGTTTTCCAGATTGATTGCAGTCTTACCCATTCGTTTTGCGAAGGATACCTGCAATTGCGTTCTTTCAACTTCCGTTAATTCACGAACTGAGTATACGGTTGCATCTGCAATTCCTTTTGCATCATTCACCAATTGGATGAAATGATCAATAATGGATGGAATAGCTGCTGTACGATGTCGCTCAACAAGCAATTTGATTGTATTCACAACATCCGTATGCAAACCTTGAAACACTTCTTGTATAAACTGCTTCTTTTTCTCATTATTAACCTTTGGATGCTTTAGGAATGGAACAAGTTGTTTATTATTATTAAATACTTCACGAACAACACGGAATTCTTTTACAAGCTGTTCCTGTGTGTTCTTTTCTTTTCCCAGTTGAAAAAGAGCATCTGCGTAACGTTTGGCAACTACCTGTTCACTCATCGCTCTTCTCCTACCTCTTTAATGTAATCGTTAATCAATTGTTCTTGATCCTTTTCACTAATTTCTTTTTCAATTACTTTACTTGCAATAAGTACAGACAATGAAGCAACTTTATCTTGAAGCGCCTGCAATGCTTGTTCTTTTTCATTTTGGATATCAGCCTGTGCAGCCTGGATAATCCGGTCAGCTTCTTTACGTGCTGATTCAACAATATCCTGCTCCTGTTTGATACCCGCAGTTTTAGCATCTTCAATCATTTTCTGAGCGTCTTGTTTAACTTGGTTCAACTGAGTTGCTGCGTCAGTGGATGCTTTTTCAGCCTCCAAACGGCTTTTTTCTGCAGATTCAATTTCTCCAGCCACATAATCCTCACGTTCTTGCATCTTATCCATGAGCGGGCCCCAAGCAAATTTCTTCAACAACATCAGTAATACGAGGAAGAAGAATAATTGAACAAGCATGTCTCCGACTCTCAAACCACCGATACTGGCTCCAATTGTCATAAAGTTAATATATGAATGCACCGAATTCACTCCTTTCACCGTGACTTCACATCTATGTGATTTCTTTTATAGTCGAAAGTTGCATAAAGCATAAAGGAATGGCGAAGATTCTATAGTAATGAACTTCGCCATTCTATTTCTAATAAAAATACGATTTACATAAAGATAGCCATAAATGCGATAACTGCTGCGATGATTGGAATGGCCTCTACTAGTGCTACCCCAATAAACATTGTACCTTGTAAGGCACCTCTTAATTCTGGTTGACGAGCGATACCTTCTACTGTTTTACTAACGATCATACCGTTACCAAGACCTGCACCTAATGCTGCTAGTCCGATTGCGATTGCTGCTGCTAAAACTTCCATTGAATATTTCCTCCTTTTATAGTAAACCTAAATTATTTTTTTATTTAATGGTCACTGCTCACTTTATGAGACATATATACCATCGTTAACATGACGAAGACGTACGACTGAATGGCACCAATAAACACACTGAAGCCCATCCATGCAAGCATCGGTAGTGCTGCTCCGAAGAATCCGAAGATAGACGCAGTTCCTAAACCTACCAATAGACTCAATAATACTTCCCCTGCATAAATATTACCAAATAGACGAAGACCCAATGTTAATGTATTGGTGAACTCCTCGATTATTTTAAACGGCAACATCAAAGGTACCGGGCTGACATACCCTTTTAAATAATTTTTTGTCCCCCGTACTTTAATTCCATAAAAATGGGTTAATATAATAACCATTGCGGATAATGTTAATGTCGCATCGGCTGTAGGTGATTTCCACCATAAGTCATGTCCGAACACACCGACAGTCATTACACCAGCAAGGTTACTTACAAGGATGTAAAAAATTAACGTTAATCCAAGTGGGAGAAATACCTTCCCTGTTTTCCAATCCATTGTGTCGTTGACAATACCTTTTACAAATTCAACAGCCCATTCCATGAAATTTTGCATCCCGGTTGGTTTCATTTGAAGTTTGCGGCTTGCCCACACACAAAAAACGAAAACAATCAGTGATACCATAAATACCATGAAAACGTTGGATAAGTTAAAATCCAGCCAGGAGATGCCAAAGACGTCTTCAACTATTGGAGCTGTATGATCCAAATTTATCACCCCTTTGCACTACTTTACTTAAGCGCATGTTCAATAAGTCAAGTTGACCTCCTTTTAAACATACACGATAAGAATCCGTTCATACCCTGCCCGTGTCAGTGGTCTAGTTGTGATTATTCCTTGTTTTTAATGAGTCGTATACTAACATCCAACCCAATCACGATGTAAGAAGAGATGATACCAAAAACAACGGCAATAATATGAAAGGTCTCATTAAAACGAAGTGCGATTAGTATAGCAAGTATCGTTGCGGCAAGTCTTGAAAATGTTCCCAGTCCACCCCGCACTTTCCCTGTTTCTGCAATCGCTTTACCTAGAGCTTTTGTTTTGTACTGCAATAGCCATAAGTTATAGAAACTTACTGCGCCGCCCAATAACAAACCATAAAAAACACGGTCATGCGATGAAAAACCAGATCCTATTACGATGATTGCTAGAAGATAGAGCATCCATTTACGCTGTCGGGTTACCATCTTATCGTATTCTGACATAATCTACTCTACTCTCCTAAACCCTTAAACAAATGCAAGCTTTTGTTTTTCATAATAGCGGTCCTGATTACTATCCTTTATAAGGGTAACGACCAGATCATAGCTTTCATGTAGATCGATGGCTGCTAAATTACAAGCAGGCTTTGACGATTCACAGACCAAAAAGCACTTATGTAACAGAAGTCATTTGTATGGGGAATTATTACCCTAACTCATTGTCGGATATTGTGTTATAACCATTCAACAAATTATAAGAATAATTGCGACAAAATATAACACATTCCACCCCACATTAAGCAAGTTTACATTAGCCTAACTACAGTTGTCAATCCGTAACCTGAGATTATTTTATTTAATTAGAAAACCCTGATTTATCTAGAAAAATAGGATGTTTTTCCCATTAAAATTTATCCATTCAGGACCTTGAACAACTTCAGCTAGTCTCTTACTTAAAAGTTATGGTAATAGAAAACGACCTGAACTTCATTATAAATGAAATTCAGGTCTTATAATATGACATTTCTGTGAACGCTCTTTTACACGATTTTTAAGTGGCTGGTGAATTTTCTAAAATCACTCCAAATAGATAATGGATTGATTGCTCTCATATTCTCCGTTTTCAAGATAGACAGTCACTAACGCGAGGTAATAGCCACCTTGACCGGCTTCTTTTTTACTTATTTCTCCTTCATGAAGGCCTGCCTGCAGATCTTGGGCATCCAATAATTTCCTATCAAAAAGGAGGCTCTCCGGGTTATAGAGATCTACTTCAACGCGTCTTGCCGGTTCCGTAAGATAGATTTTGTAATTATAATCATCATCCGAGAAACTTTTCAGAGAAAATTCAAATCCTGCCGTTTTGGGCTGATCTGCATGTTGATTCACAAAAATATACGGTAGTTGGTACGCTTCATCCCTTTTATTTAAAGTAAGCCAGCCTTGATGTACTCCTTCTTCAAGGCGAGCGGTTGTTATATGAAGTTCAATTGGGATTGTCTTTTTCTCCTTTGCCTCCAGTGTAAACGATTGTGGGAGGTTCCAATTTATTCCGTTTTGTTTCTTTGGATAGTTAAACGTGTATGTTTGTTTTTCTTCCGTCATATTCTCAATGTTGAGATCAAAAACTAGTTCCTCTCTGTAATTGTCCACCTTTCCAAAGTTAAGCTGTGGATTATGAATAATGGTTGTTGTTTCAATGGCCGCTTCCGGTCTAATCGCTCCCATTCCCTGGACGGTCGGATCCAGTTTCTCTGGATCTTTGAAGAGGTCGGATGTTGTTTTTATTGCTCCAATAATTTGGTCCCTTGTCCAGTCGGGATGGGCTTCCTTGATTAAAGCCACGGCCCCTGTAACATGTGGTGCCGCCATACTCGTTCCATCCATCTGTTCATAACCCCCAGGAACCGTACTTAAAATCCCTGTTCCTGGAGCAAGTACATCTGGCTTGATATTCCAATTTACCGTAACCGGGCCTCTGGAACTGAAAGGTGCTGTTGTACTTTCCTGGTTCCAATAACGAGTACCCATATAAAGGTGTTTCCTTTCCGATTGCGTTTTTAACCATTCCCCATCTTCTTTGGAAATCGCAACTACTGGAATGTTGACCGGATTTTGTTCATGTTCCAGTGACCCTTGAAATGCCCCGTTTTCATTATTGTAGATAACAGCAGCAATTGCCCCTTTCTGCTCTGCCATCTTCGCTAATTCATAAAAAGGAACCTCTCCGCGCTTAAGCAATGCTATCTTTCCGCTCATGGATTCATTTGGGGAAGTGGCTTCGACAATTTGATAGGATTTCGTAATATCCCACAGCGGAGATCCTGCCATTTCCGTTAACTGGATGGCCTTTTCCTGTAATGATTCATACAAAAAAGGGATTTTCATTGGTGACATGGATGCCCCTACAGATAATGCTTGATCAGCTGTCGCCGGTGAGCCAACTGTCCAGTCACCAGGTCCACTATTTCCATTTGCAATAACGACAGGGATTCCCATTTCAGAAGCACGGTTAACTGCCATGCTTGTCGGATAGTCCGGCACATTTACATTGTTCCCGAGCGAAAGATTAATTACATCGACGCCATCTTCAATCGCCTTTTCCATTGCGGCGAGCACTTGCATCGATGTCCCGGCACCACCTGGACCGAGCGCTCGATAGGCATAAATTTCCGCGTCAGGTGCAACGCCTTTTATCTCGCCATCTGCAGCAATGATGCCTGCAACATGTGACCCATGTGAAGTAGGAATACCTTGTTCTGGGAGGCTCTCCATTGGATCATCATCGAGGTCGACGAGGTCATATCCAGACTGATAGTTTTTTTGAAGGTCCGCGTGTTCGTAATCAATACCCGTATCGATGACCCCAACTTTTACTCCTTTTCCAGTGTATTCGGTTGTATTTAATTCGTATGGCTGCAGCAATACGTCTTCGGTGCTCAATCTGTCACTAGACTTTTTCCATTGTATTGCTTCATATTTCTGTACGGAATGAATGCCTTTAATAAACTCTAACGATTCCATCCGCTCCAAATTTTTGGGAGTTCCCTGTAATGCTAAACCATTAAACAATTTTTCGTAAACTGCAATCACCTCGATAAATGGATGATACGTTTCGATGTATTCTTTATGGACATTTGGTTCTCCCTCCACTTCGATGATAATGGACTGAAGATCTTCTACTTTTTCTTGTGCATAATTTGTTGTTGGAGTGAGTGTGGTCAGGAAGATAATTAGAAATAGGAATAATGTCGATTTTCGCATCGTTGCAGCCCTCCTTCTTATGGATTAGGATTTGGAGAAATGTGGAGATTATGCATTGGGGTTGAAGTTGCGCGGTTGTGGCCTGAAAACTTATTCAGCGAATTTTTGTCATATATCAGCGAATCCAACATTTTATCGGCGAATTTAAAATATTTATCGGCGAATCGTTATTTCTAAACTTAAAAAAGCTGCTACCTCCTACAATAAAGGAAGATAACAGCTCTTTTAAATAAAATTCGACAAAATTCGGGTAGTGACAGGCACCGAATTTAGTGCACCGAATTTATTTTGTGCCGAAGAGGCGGTCGCCGGCGTCGCCTAGGCCAGGGACGATGTAACCATGGTCGTCGAGTTTTTCATCCATTGCAGCAAGGTATATATCCACATCCGGATGTTCCTTTTTGATAACTTCTACGCCTTCTGGTGCTGCAACTAAACACATGAGACGAATGTTTTTTGCGCCGCGATTTTTCAAAGCGTATATCGCATCATTAGCTGAACCGCCTGTAGCTAGCATTGGATCGATAACAATCAGTTCACGTTCTTCGATGTCAGAAGGTAATTTCACATAGTATTCAACAGGCTTTAACGTCTTCGGGTCGCGGTATAATCCGACATGTCCCACTTTTGCAGCAGGGATCAGTTTGCGTACGCCATCCACCATGCCAAGTCCGGCACGCAGAATTGGCACGAGGCCGATTTTCTTACCAGCTAACTTTTTGGATTCTGCTTTCATTACTGGTGTTTCTACTTCTACATCTCTGAGTGGAAGGTCTCTTGTTATTTCAAACGCCATGAGCATTGCTACTTCATCAACTAGTTCACGAAATTCTTTTGTTCCTGTATTTTTATCTCTTATGTACGTTAATTTATGTTGAATTAACGGATGATCAAGTACGAATACGTTTCCCATTGTTAGATCACTCCTTCAAATTAGTTCTATCTTTAAAAGTGTACTTAAAAAAAGCCAAGCTTTCAAGTTTAGGCGGTATCTTGTTAACAAAACGTATTAAGGATGCCCCAAATAATGGGACATCCTTAATTATTTTATGCATATAATAGGAATTTTTCAGTTAGGGCAAGAACACGATCTGTCGCTTCTTTCAATTTCGCTTCGTCTTCATGGTTATGAAGTGTAAGGGAAATGATTGCTGCAATTTCTTTCATTTCCTCTTCACCGAATCCGCGCGTTGTAACAGCTGCTGTACCTATCCGGATACCACTTGTTACGAATGGACTTTCTTTGTCAAATGGAATTGTGTTTTTATTGGTTGTAATTCCGATATCATCCAACGCTTTTTCTGCAATTTTTCCTGTCAGGTTAAGTGGAGTGACATCCAACAATAGTAGATGGTTGTCCGTGCCGTCTGAAACAATGCGGACACCTTCACTTTTCAGTGCCTCACCGAGTACTTTTGCATTTTGAACAATATTTTTTGCATACGTCTTAAAGTCAGGGGATAATGCCTCTTTAAAGGATACTGCTTTCGCGGCAATCACATGCATTAATGGACCACCTTGAACTCCAGGGAAAATCGATTTATCGATCTGTTTCGCATATTTCTCTTTACAAAGAATCATCCCGCCACGAGGGCCACGTAATGTTTTATGTGTTGTTGTTGTGACAAAATCTGCATGGGCTACAGGATTTTCATGCTCGCCTGTTGCTACAAGTCCTGCGATATGCGCCATGTCAACCATCAAATACGCGTCGACTGCATCAGCAATTTCACGGAATTTGGCAAAATCAAGCTTGCGGGAATACGCACTTGCACCAGCAACAATCATTTTTGGTTTTACTTCTTTTGCCTTTTCCAGTACAACATCATAGTCCAGCTGTTCTGTTTCTTTCTCGACACCATAGTCAACAAAATTATAAAGTTTACCACTAAAGTTAACTGGGCTGCCATGTGTTAAATGTCCGCCGTGATTTAAATTCATGCCAAGTACGGTGTCACCAGGCTCAAGTACGGAAAAGTATACAGCCATATTTGCTTGTGCGCCTGAATGTGGCTGTACGTTCGCATGTTCTGCACCAAATAGCTCTTTTGCGCGATCACGAGCTAGGTTTTCTACTACATCGACATGTTCACAGCCGCCATAGTATCTTTTTCCTGGATACCCTTCCGCATATTTATTCGTTAAAATGGATCCCATTGCCTGCATCACCGCTTCTGATACAAAGTTCTCTGATGCGATTAGCTCAATTTTTTCCTGTTGGCGTTTCTTTTCTGCCTGCATTGCTTCAAATACTTCCAAATCTGCTTGTTGTACATGTTCCATTCGTAAATCCCCCTTTGTAAATTCGCAAAAAATATATATATTAGGGACAATGAGTCGTCCCGTCAATCATTTAGTTACACGTATCATTCAAACGAGTATCCTCATAATTGGCACGACTGCCACCAATCAATTTCGGGCGGGTATGTGCCGCTTGCAACCTTGCATTTCCAATACTCCGTTGTTCAAAACGAAGTGGCACGGCAACATGCTTTAGGTGCATGCCAATCATTGTTTCGCCAATATCCATCCCCGCATGTGCCCGAGCTTGAATACTTTCAACAACAACCGGATCTTTCATCTGTTTAAAAGCATAAGATGCCATCGAGCCTCCTGCCGTTCGAACAGGAATTACCGCTACCTCATCAAGCATATAGCGGGAAGCTGTTTCCCTTTCAACAACAATTGCGCGATTCAAGTGTTCACAGCATTGAAAAGCGAGCTGTACGCCTGTTTTCTCTTGCAACACTTTCATTTCGTTGAAAATCACTTCAGCAATTTGCTCACTACCTGATGTACCAATATGTAGACCTGCAACTTCACTTGTCGAACAGCCGAGTACAAATAGCTCTCCTTCTCGTAAATAATCGCTTGTAATCCACTGCTCTGTAATCGTCAACATGTCCTGTTGTGCCTTTTCATATGCCATTATTTTTTCACCAATCCTTGTATATTGTCAAGATTCTTTCGACCTACAGTACGATAGAACGTGGCTATTTTTACGTGTTTCATTTCAACAGGTTGATTACGTTGTGGCACTTACCTTACTTTAAATTGATTGATCTGCTTATTCAGGTTTTGTGCCTGTTCTTCCATCTTTTGTGCAAGTTTGTCCACTTGCTCCATTGTGGACACTTGTTCCTGTATGGCGGCATTTACTTCTTCTGTTCCCGCCGACGTTTCTTCAGCAATCGCTGCTACTTCTTGTGATTGTCTGACTGTATCCTGAATGGACTCCAGTTGTTGATCAACAAGGTTTGTAATCATTGCAATTTCTGTAGCAACTACATTCACCGAACCGGACATCTGTTCAATTGTTCTATTCGTGCTTTCCCCGTTTGCTGCCTCTTTTTTGGCATTGGTTACATTATCATTGATTTTTTCCACAACAAGATTAACATCATCCTGAATGGCTTCGATTAAACCTGAAATTCGTTGAACAGCATGTGCACTTTGGTCTGCTAGTTTACGGATTTCTTCTGCAACCACCGCAAATCCTCTACCATGTTCACCAGCACGAGCAGCTTCAATAGAGGCATTTAACGCGAGTAAATTCGTTTGCTCTGCAATCTCACCTACCATTGTAATAATTGTTTCCACTTGGATTGCATTCTGTTTGAGGTGATCCACGTCCTTTAAGGAAAGCTCCTGGTCATCAGCCAATCGTTGGATACCTTGTACAAGTTGGTTTACGACTTTTTTGCTTTCATTTAACGTATCGAGCATTTCCGTTGATTTTCCTTTGGATTGTTCTGCTTTTTCCTGTACTTTCCGCGCCAATTCCGTTGCAACTTCCACAGCTTCCGCGGTATTCTGAATTGCTTCGGAGGAATTTTCCGCACCATTGGAGATTTCATGGATGGATTCACCAATGAGTGCCGAGTGCTGTGCTGCCATATGGGATGCTTCTTTCATTTGCATAACTGTTTCATTTGTACTTTCAAAATGCTCATCAATATTATGTACCATTTTATTAAGATTTTGCAGCATCGCATCAACTGCAATGGAAAGCGCACGGATTTCGTCATCCGACTTCGGAATATGAACTTTCTGATTTAAATTACCACTCGCTGCAATGGATGCAACCTTTTCCAATTTCTCCATTGGTTTTGTAATCAGTCCAGCAGCGAAAAATGCAAGTGCACCCGACCAGAAAATACCAAGTAATAAAATGGCAATCGCATACCATTCCAATGAAATCTGCCAAAATTCCTGTACGTAGTCATATAGAACATAAATAAACAATGCACTGAACGAGTATGTAATAATCGCCAAAACGGTTGTAAAGATTACTAGTTTCAAACGCAGACCAAAACTATATTTCTTATCCATGTCTGTTCCCCCGGCTACTTCTTTAATTTTCTTATTAACAAGTCTATGTTGTTATCCAGTTCACCCAACGTTTCCTGGTAGGTTTGCAGATTTCCACCGAACGGGTCTGAAATATCATAATTAATCAGGTTGGACTCCAGTCTTTGAATCTTAGAGATATCTTCACTTAAATATATCTCCACTTGCTTTTGCAACTCGACACCATCCATTTTCGATTGGTTATTACGGATGAATGTGGAGCGTTTCAATTCATATTCTGCATAGGCCTTCCTTAATACCTGCCATACTTCTTTATCGGCCTCTGAAACATATTCTTTAAGTGTATAATACTTATCCTGCTGCTCTGGAAAGTCTATAATAAGAGATTGCTTATGCTGGGTGGTCATTGTAAGTACAACATCTGACCATTGCAACAATTTTTTTGTCACCGGCTGGGACTCATGGTTCACTTGTACTCCACGCTCATTAAGTGCTTGAATCGCGTTTTCATTTGCACGGAGATTCTTACTGGCAAAGATTCCGGCCGATTGGACGCTTGCCTGTGGCATTTTATGCTTCAATAATGCTTCCGCCATCGGGCTTCTGCAAGTATTTCCTGTACATACAAACAAAATATTCATCGTGAAACCTCCGTTTATTAACTCTATGACAAATATACCATATTTCCGATTAAAAATAGAAGGAAGTTTCCAATTAAACTGAAAACCCCGACAAAAGTGGAAGGGATCAGACAAAGAAATGGCCAACGAAAACCAGCTCGACCTGAGCCAAGCTTCGGCAGGACATGAGGGAGTTCAACTTTGCCACGTGATGACTGTCTTCGTTGAACTTCTTTTAAATTTTTGGCTTTGGAATTTGGAGTGAATGAAGTTGGTTTATCTTGCCATGGGGTGAGGGAAGTGAAATAGCCGTTAGTTGCTGGGGCTGGACGTGGCAGGTTAGATCGCAATTACTCGTCCTAGCGAAACGAATTGTTGTTGTTTCATAAAATATATAAACTGCGATACAAGAAAAGTAACTTCGGCGACCGCTCTGGGAAATATACTTCGCTTTCCGCGGGCGGCTGGTGAGCCCCTTCATGCTGACGCATTTCAGTGTCTCACCTATGCCTTTCCTCCCGCTGGAGTCTTCGTATATTTCCCAGAGCTGTTGTGGTGTCAATAGTGGAATGAATGACAGGAAGAACTCAATTGATTAGATAATACTTTCCACTATCATGGCAGTTGATTGGAGCGGAGGACAGTTGACTCCTGCGGGAACAGCACGTGTCTGAAGACCCCACAGCGGCGGTCTTCCGCGAGGAGGCTGAAGCCGTGCCCTAAGGTGCGCAATTGTCCGTAGCGGAAATCAACCAGCAGTTATATCGCATTTTATCTCAACTCCGCGGTAAATAGAAAGCTACTAACAAGACCGATATAGCTTATACTTCTTACGCTAACCGAAAAGAATATATAATCCAAAGCCGCATAATATACTTCCGCCTAGCAATTCGCTATATGTTCCTAAATAGCCATGTACTTTCCGCCCAAGGAGCATGCCTAGCCATGTCAGTGCACAGCTGGCAGCTCCAAACAGAAATAAAGTCAGGAAAATCTTCACCCCTGAGATCCCAAGCCCTAATCCAACCGTAAAGCTATCGATACTGACACTGAATGCAATTAGAATCAAACCTGCACCGACTGGGAGGACCCTACTTTTCACTTCATGATTAAAAGCGGAGAAAAACATTTGTGCACCAATAACAAACAGTAAAACACCACCTGCAAGTGTCGTTAATTCACCGATTTGATTGGAAATTGCTTTACCAAGCAGAATTCCAAGAAATGGCATAATGATATGAAAGATTCCTATTACTAGCCCGATGACCGCTATCCGCTTCAGTCTAATTCGTTGCATTCCCATGCCAAGACTTACAGAAAATGCATCCATACTAAGTGCTATTGCTAGAAACAATAATGAGATAAATTCACTGGAAAAAGACATTCATAATCCCCCTTGGACATGCTTGTTAACTATATGCATGTCCAAGGAGACATATGAATGCCTTTTGGTGTAGATAATTGTGTTGGATGTACGGTCAACACGTACTGCTTCTTTTTTATTTAACGATATATTCTGTAGCAGCTTTTCTTAATCTGTTCATGACCGCCTGGCCAATTCCAGCCTCTGTAAACACTTCGCAAATAATAATATCCACATCACCTTGTTTGAATCTTCTAAGTCCCTCATATAAATGAATAGCGATTTCATTTATATTTTCACCAAGGGAGATTATTTCTTCAGCATTGATCTGTTTTGCCGTTTGTTGACTGGCAAGCACCCCTACCCGATTGCCATTAAATTTCTCCTGATCAACCATCGCCTGGATGCTTTCGTGTGTTCCTTCCACAAGCCATAAAGGAACTTCAGGCGAATAATGTTTATATTTCATCCCTGGAGATTTTGGTTTTTCTTTTGTGTTCGCAAGTCCGGGATCCATCATTACGGGGCGAACCACTTCTTCCAGTTGCTCCTTCGTAATTCCACCGGGTCTTAGAATAATGGGGATATCCTGTGTACAGTCAATTACAGTCGATTCCAATCCTACACCTGTTGGTCCACCATCCAATAAGCCAGAAATTTTCCCATTCAGGTCTTCCCATACATGATCTGCCATAGTTGGACTCGGCTTTCCTGATAAATTGGCACTTGGTGCGGCTACTGGCACATCTGCTTTTTTCAATAGTGCTTGTGCAACCGGATGATCAGGGATACGAACACCAATTGTGGATAAGCCCGCAGTAACATTCTGTGCACAGGTCCCATTGCTCGGTAAAACATAGGTTATCGGTCCAGGAGAAAACGCCTTGATTAATTTTTCTGTATATACTGGCATGTTATCCACAAGTCTTCTCAATTGATCTACAGTTGCAACATGTGCGATTAGTGGATTATCCTGTGGTCTTCCTTTTGCCTTGAAAATTTTTGCAACCGCCGCTTCATTTGTTGCATCAGCACCTAGTCCATAGACTGTCTCTGTCGGAAAGGCAACCGTTGCACCTTGCTTGATAAGCTCTGCAGCTTCATCAACTGCCTGATTATTATAGGTTTCATCATTTTTTATATTCCAGCGCATTGTATCTATCATTATTGCTACCTCATTTCTATCCTTTATTTTAGAGGATAGAAATGATTTACGCAAAATGTGGATAACATGTATCATCCTTTAATAGTTATTAACAGGATGATACATGTTATCCACAATTATATGATTTTATTAACATCATATTACCACTTATGCACAGGCGGTTGTGTATAATGTGTGTAACTTTTAGGCGATTTTTGAATATTCCCTTTAAGAGACATTGTATGCCCACCAACTCCCATTTGTCATAGGGTACTTATCCTCAAGCATTTTCTCTTTTTGTGGATGGAACTGTAATGCTTCTAGCAAAATATCCACAACTGGTTGATGACTGTGTACATAAATACTTTTTGCATTACGCTCCTTTGCTAACGTTAGAATAGCCTCCAACAGAAATGGAAGTCTTCCGGCTTCGGACTGCGTAATATAAAGCTGCTTTAGCCAAAAGATATCTTCTTTCAATTGATCCAAGACAAAGCATCCTTCAATCTTATTTTTCATTTCCACCACATAGCCGTTTTCGTAAACATTTTTTTGATTCACATTCGTATTTTTTCCGAAAAATTCTTCCAACTGGACGTACGACGCCTCTTTAGCAAGTATTATTTTCAAATGATTCACCTCGATTAATCGTTTTGATAGAAATATGATGTACCTTTTCTTTCATCCTATGCATTTAATAGAGGAACTATGACCAACCGAACCATTCAAAAAGGAAAAACTTTACTTCTGTTTCTTCCTCCACATTTTCAGCAACTTCTGTATCTTCACTGCTTTCCGCTTCGGCTACGGATGTACCGTTAAAAAAGTCGAGAAAACATAATGGAGGGAACAGTACACACCACCAGTTTGCTCCTTTACCTTCACCAATCGTAATTAAAATTGCTTCATATTCCCCTGCAGGATACAAATAATTACCATATAGTTTAGTAGGAAATGTTACATTCTTGCTATACTCTACTTCAAATACATTATCTTTTCCCGCTTTTTCCAGCGTTTCTGCAACAATCGCATTGAGTTCCGGAATACGGGAATCTATTAATGCACGAGCTTCTTCAATATCTGTTATATACTGCACCCATTCTGTAACCTGTTCATTGACACGATCACGGACAAGCCGTTTTATTCCCTGATCTTCCTCGTTGTCACTGTTGGCTAAAATTCTCAGGCGGATAGCTTCTTCCGGGATCACCTTATAATCGGCCTCATTTATTGCTTGTTCACTAGCTCCATTTAAAGGTATCGATAAAAATAATATAAAAAAGATAAGTACAATAAAAAGTAGCTTCTTCATTTTAAAATTCCCCTCTCCAACTGTATAATTGCCAGTATGGACAGGGGAAAATATTTTTAAACTCGTATTCTATGAATATATTAAATTTCTATTATTTAATCTAGTTTTTTTATTACCGGATATTTTATACACTCCCAAGTAACTGCTGGTTTTCTATCCGTATGCAGAAACTTCGGCGACCGCTCTGGGAAATATACTTCGCTTTCCGCGGGCGGCTGGTGAGCCTCTTCATGCTAAAGCATTTCAGAGTCTCACCTATGCCTTTCCTCCCGCAGGAGTCTTCGTATATTTCCCAGAGCTGGTGTTAAGCCTACAAAAGATTAACAGCTTAGTGATATTAGATAAAAATCGTATCACAACTGTACCAGTCCGGGTGAGCGGCGGGCGGTGACTCCTGCGGGAAAAGCACGTGTCCGAAGACCCCGCAGAGTGGTCTTCTCGAGGAGGCTGAGGCCGTGCCCGCGGAAAGCATCCGCCCAGAGCGATCCCAGACGGCGATAGAAGCACACGATTTTGGATATCAGCTAGTAATTACGTCGCATTTTATCTCAACTGCGACGATTACAATACAACCAACATTAAAATAGCCTTATTTTTACCTATTTTAGCAAGGTGTTTCGTAGAGATATATCCCACTTATCTATTTGGACATCTTTTACTGCTGTGAAAGCTGCGTAATTATAAACTTAAGCCGTTTTATTGATCTTAGCTGACACGATCCGGTCTTTTTTATTAATATCCTGGATGGTCGTGATGTTGCTCTTTGGAAATACTTCATGGATGAGCATATGCAATGCTTCACTTTGCTCATGTCCGATTTCAAAAGCTAGCAATCCTCTTTTTCTTATTACTTTCGGTGCTTGACCAATAATCTTTTGATATGCTGCCAGTCCATCGTCTTCAGCAAATAGAGCAAGATCTGGATCAAAATTTTTCACCGTGTCCGATAAGGAGGGTGCATCTGCTTTTGCAATATAAGGTGGATTGGAGACGATGATATCTGCCTGGATCGTTTCATCCATCATCGGTTGCAAGAAATCTCCTTGCAAAAAGGTGACATTGGCTTGCAGTTTTTCTGCGTTCCGTTTGGCGACCATGAGGGCATCTTTTGAGATGTCGGTTGCATAAACGGTTGCATGTGGCAGTTCCAGGGCTAGGGTGATGGCTATGACACCACTACCTGTACCGATATCAACGATAGTTAGCCGCTCGTCACTGTTTTCCGCCGTATGGATGACATGCTGTACAAGCTCTTCTGTCTCCGGCCTAGGTATGAGTACATGTTTATTGACAGTAAATTCCCTGCCATAAAAACTCTCCATCCCTGTCAGATGCTGAACTGGGATACCCGTTTCTGCATGTTTTTCAATATCAGCTTGAAATCGATCTACTATATCCTGTGGGATGGGATCCTGCATCAACATGAAAAATTGCGACCGTGTTACTTGTAAATGATGTTGCAGGAGGATCTCCGCGACCCGGGCTTCACGATTGTGTTTTTCTAAAAAAAGAGAAGCCCAACGAAGGACTTCAAATTGCTTGGTTGATTGTGTCATCTTATTCTCCAATCTGTTCCAGACGCTTTGCTTGCTCTTCCATAATTAATGCATCGATAAATTCTTCCAATTTACCTTGCACAATTTGATCCAGCTTCTGAATCGTAAGCCCGATACGGTGATCTGTCACACGGTTTTGCGGGAAATTGTACGTACGGATACGCTCCGAACGATCACCGGTTCCTACTGCCGATTTTCTGTTCTCATCATACTCCGCCTGTGCTTCTTGGTTGAATTTATCATACACACGGGCACGCAATATTTTCATTGCTTTTTCTTTATTTTTAATTTGTGATTTTTCATCCTGTATGGAAACGACAGTACCAGTTGGTTCATGCGTCAGACGTACCGCAGACATCGTTGTATTTACACTTTGCCCACCAGGTCCACTCGATGTAAAAGTATCCACACGAATATCCTTATCATGAATTTCCACTTCGACTTCTTCTGCTTCAGGTAAAACAGCAACCGTTGCAGTTGACGTATGGATCCGTCCACCAGATTCTGTCTCTGGCACCCGTTGTACACGATGTGCTCCATTTTCATACTTCAGTTTGGAAAAAACATCTTTCCCGTCAATCATAAAGATGATTTCTTTATAGCCACCAACACCTGTGGAACTTGCTTCCATTATTTCCGTTTTCCACCCCTGGCTCTCGGCATAACGGGTATACATGCGATATAAATCCCCAGCAAACAATGCCGCTTCATCTCCACCCGCTGCACCGCGAATTTCCATAAACACGTTTTTATCATCATTTGGATCTTTTGGAAGCAGGAGAATTCTCATTTTCTCTTCCAACTCTTTTTTGGTTTCATTAAGCTCATCAATTTCAAGCTTCACCATATCGTGCATATCAGCATCCAATTTATCTTCCAGCATTGCCTTTGCATCTTTCAACTGACTTGATACATCATTATATTCACGATATACCTGCACAATATCCTGCAGTCCTGACTGTTCCTTCGAATATTCACGCAGTTTTTTCGTGTCACTTATAATTTCTGGATCACTCAGCATCTCATTCAATTTATTATAACGATCTTCCAATGTTTGTAAACGATCTAACATCACGGACACCTCTTTCTGATTAACAGTCTAATTATAGTATAAGCAGGTATTGTGGTCAATTGGCGGCGGATGGTTTGGGTGCGGGTGTTGGTGTTGGTTCGCGGGCCGGGTGGGTGCGGGAGTGAGACTACTCCGAATAGAGATCAAAAATTTTATCGGCGGATTTTCCGATTTTATCGGTGGATATAGCCAGTTTATCGGCGGTTTTCCTGATTTATCGGCGATTTTGGAAATTTTACGGCGAATTCAGTACTTTTATCGGCGAATTGATAAGTACGACTCTTTTTATTGCCAGTTTCTTTTTTTCAGATCGGTTACTACTCTCTCTTTTTTCGGATGATAAATGGCAATCCTACTTTCTAACGCCTCTAACTTTAACACTTCGATTAATTTGTCATGTTGCTTCACAATCATTTTATAAAATCACTCCTTTTCATGAATCCTATTTCTACAACCGAGTGCTCATTTCCTCCTTTATTTTTCAACTTAGTTGTTTATTCCGCGTTTTTTTCGATTATTCCGCGAATGTATTAACTTTATCCGCCAATCATCATTAAAAAAGCACCCACGCTGGATGCTTTTCATTCTATTTCACAGCTTTTATCTGATTTTGAATCAGGTTGCTGGTTGGTTTGTTGGGTACGTCATGGTGATGGCGACATCTTGGTTCATAGGACTCGGATGCGCCGACAAGGATGATTGGATCATCGTAGGATGCCGGATGGCCGTTAATCAGGCGCTGGGTGCGACTTGCTGGAGATCCACATATTGGGCAGATTGCATTCAGTTTGGTTACGGATTCGCTGAGTGCCATCAGCTTTGGTACCGGTCCGAATGGTTCGCCACGGAAATCTGTGTCCAGTCCTGCTGTAATTACGCGGATGCCTCTGTTCGCAAGTTCTTCAGCGATTTCTACAACTAACTCATCAAAAAATTGGACTTCATCTATTCCAACAATGTCAACATTGTGATCAATATGGTCAAGTATTTCTACTGATTTTTGAATGGGACGAGCAATGGTGGATGTGCCGTTGTGAGAGACGACTGCTGTATCATCATAGCGGTCATCGATGGCCGGTTTGAATACGCGGACGGATAAATTTGCGTAGGTTGCTCTGCGCACGCGGCGAATCAGTTCTTCTGATTTTCCGGAAAACATGCTACCGCATATTACCTCCACCCAGCCGCTTTGTTTCATTACATACATGTTGTGAACCCCTCTCATCACGGTAAATTATCTTTATGTACCGTGATTAGTTTACCACTAATTTCGACATAACTAACCTTTTTCTCAAATATAAAAGTAAAAAAACAGGCAAAATATAGACATTTTGCCTGTCCTTCTAGAATTGATAAGAGCTAGGCAATCGCCTCAGCCTTCTTATTTCATATTATATTTTTTCTTGAATCGGTCTACACGGCCGCCGACTTTGTCTGCTTTTTGTTTACCTGTGTAGAATGGGTGTGAATCAGAGCTGATCTCGACTTTGATTAATGGGTATGTGTTACCATCTTCCCATTCAATTGTTTCGTTAGATCCTCTTGTTGATCCGCTCAAGAATTTGTACTCTGAACTAGTATCAAGAAAAACTACTTTCCTGTACTCTGGATGAATATCCTTTTTCATGTTCTTCCACTCCTTTTTGCCCTGAGTCCTGAGAAACAGAGTTATTGCAAGAGCCGTCATAGGTGGCATTACACCTTATCTAAACTCACATAGAAAGATTATACCAGTCTGGCAGTACGATTGCAATAGGGGCAAACTTATTTTTCCCAAAGTCATGGGATAATAAGTTACGGCTCTTTCCCTATTTGGACATGCCTTTTCGCTTCATTTCCTCATCCATTGCCTGTAAAAACTCTTCGTTGTTTTTTGATGCTTTTAGTCGTTTTAGGAAGCGTTCGAGGAAATCATGTGAATCTTGCATCGTTTTACGAATTGCCCACATTTTATCTAAGTGACCTTTATCAACGAGCAGTTCTTCTTTACGGGTTCCGGAACGTAACACGTCTATGGCAGGGAAAATTCTGCGTTCTGCCAAACTACGGGCGAGATGGAGTTCCATATTACCTGTACCCTTAAATTCTTCGTAAATAACATCATCCATACGGGATCCTGTTTCTACAAGTGCTGTTGCCAGGATGGTGAAACTTCCGCCTTCTTCGATATTTCTTGCTGCCCCGAAGAAACGTTTCGGACGATGGAATGCAGCTGGGTCAATCCCACCTGAAAGCGTACGTCCACTTGGTGGGATAACCAAGTTATATGCACGGGCCAAGCGTGTAATACTATCCATAAGTACAATAACATCCCGTTTGTGCTCTACTAAACGCATTGCACGTTCCAGTACAAGCTCAGATACTTTGATATGACTTTCTGGCACTTCATCAAATGTTGAACTAACGACATCCACATCTGGTGCTACGGATCGTTCAATATCTGTTACTTCTTCCGGACGTTCATCAACCAACAGAATAATCAGCTTTGCTTCGGGATGATTTTTTGAAATGCTGTTTGCAATTTCTTTAATCAACATTGTTTTACCAGCCTTTGGTGGTGCAACAATTAGGCCACGCTGTCCGAATCCGACCGGTGTCATGAGATCCATAATTCGGCTTGAAAGTATGTGTGATTCTGTTTCTAATTTAATTGCACGATCTGGATAAAGAGCGGTCAAGCCAGGAAAGTGTATCCGTTCCTTTGATGAATCCGGGTCTTCGTCGTTAACTGCATCCACATGCAATAAACCATAATATCGTTCATTTTCTTTCGGAGGACGTACTTTACCAGATACCTTATCCCCATTTCTTAAGTCGAAACGACGGATTTGGGATGCGGAAATGTAGATGTCTTCAGCACTTGGCGAATAGTTAATGGGTCTCAGGAAACCGAACCCCTCTGAAGGGATGATTTCCAGCACGCCATTCATAAACAGAAAACCGTCCTTCTCTGCCTGCGCTTTTAAAATTGCAAAAATAAGTTCTTTTTTGGTCAGTTTAGAATAGTAAGATACTTTATATTCTTTGGCCAATGTATAAATTTCTTTTAATGTCATTGTCTCTAAATTAGAGATTGTTAATGTGTCCATTCAATCACCACGCCTATTCCTTTGATCTTTTGTTAGGAAGGTTTACCTTTTCTGCGGGAAAAATTGCGATGTTGCTTATTGATTACCGCATTTTTAACCACGATTAATTACATAAAATTAACAAAAAATAAATAATTGCTGTATAAAATTGTTTTGATTTTTCCACTTCTAATGGAAGGATGTCCTTGAAGAAATGCAGAGTTTAACAGAAGCTTTAATAGAAGTCTCAAGATTCTTTTTACTAATGATGGACACAGTTTTCCGTGTACAAATAGATTCGCCAAGATATGCCTGTATTAAACATATATTATATTACTCTTTTAGAAGGCAATATTCAATATCATTTTAATAAATATTTAATATTAATGCTTTATTCGTGCCTTGTATGAAATGGAGAAGTTCTTTGATAGATACTATAGTTATAGAAAAGGAAGCCAACATACCATTGGCTTCCTTTATTCATTTAGCAATTTATTTAAGGCTTCTCATCCAAAAAAAATATCTTTATAAGGGTTGGTCATGGTGTAAGATTTTGAACGGTTAGCTGCAGCGACCAGGGTCTAGTGGACATCCTTAGACCTCCGTAAGTCCCTAAACGGTCGCTACCGCTATTGTTATGAATTTTGAAATTGTAAAATTTCTTGTTCCGTCATTTCTTCGCGCCAGATTTTTGCGCCGAGGTTGGTTAATTTCTCTGTAATTCTTTGATAGCCTCGGTCAATATGCTCCACTCCGGTAACTTCTGTAATGCCATTGGACATTAGACCGGCAATCACCAGTGCAGCACCGGCACGGAGGTCGGTTGCTTTCACTCTTGCACCTTCCAATTGAACAGGACCGGAAATAATTACAGATCCACCTTCCACCTTAATGACAGCATTCATTCTTCTTAGTTCATCAATATGTTTCAGTCTTGCAGAATAGATTGTATCTGTTACAACACCTGTACCGGTTGCTTTTGTTAATAGTGTTGTGAATGGCTGCTGAAGATCTGTTGGAAATCCAGGGTAAACGAGTGTTTTTACGTCCACGCTCTTTAATGGGCTTCTTCTGGCGATGTAAAGTTGTTCATCGCTTTCCTCTACAGTGACATTCATTTCACGTAACTTTGCAATGAGTGACTCCATGTGCTGGGAAATAACATTATCAATAATAACTTCTTTCCCCTGCGCAGCAGCTGCAATTGCATATGTGCCTGCTTCGATGCGGTCCGGAATGATGGTGTGATTACATCCATGCAGTGAGGAGACACCTTCAATACGAATCACATCTGTACCTACACCTTTAATTTTTGCACCCATATTGGTAAGTAATGTTGCAACATCAATAATTTCTGGTTCTTTCGCTGCATTTTCAATTACTGTTTTACCTTTTGCCTTTACGGCAGCAAGCATTATATTAATGGTTGCACCTACACTGACCACATCCAAATAAATCCTGGCACCTCTCAGCTCTTTTGCACGCAAATAGATAGCACCTTGTTCATTTGTGACTTCGGCTCCGAGTGCTTCAAAGCCTTTAATATGCTGATCGATAGGTCGTGGACCAAGATAGCAGCCTCCCGGGAGTCCAATAACAGCTTTATTGAACTTACCAAGCATCGCTCCCATAAAATAATAGGAGGCACGCAGCTTTTTCACCTTCCCATTCGGCAATGGCATTGCAACCATCTTTTCAGGGTTGATTGTCATCGCCTGTCCATTTAGGGATACACTCCCACCAATTTCTTCCAGAAGGTCACCTAGTGTTTGAACATCAGAGATCTCCGGAAGTCCTTCGATGGTAACCGCTGAATCTGCCAAAATGGATGCTGGCAACAAAGCTACCGCACTGTTCTTTGCTCCGCTGACTCGAACTTCGCCATTTAATTCATGGCCACCTTCAATTAACAATTTCTGCATTTGAATACCTCGTTCCTGAGAGGTTGTCCAAAGAAATATTTGAACACACGTCATTTCATGTAGTAGTTCGGTCCTGGAAAATTTACAAGACCGATGCTTGTTACCAAGTACTAGAACTAACTCTTGTACTTATCTTTTTCATTTTTGCCAATTTCATACAATTATTTTTGATTATTCCAATCTGCCATGAATTTTTCAATTCCTTGATCTGTTAATGGATGTTTCACAAGTGAAGCTAAAACATTATAAGGTATTGTTGCAATATGTGCTCCATTTACCGCTGCATCTGTAACATGTAGTGGATGGCGGATTGATGCAGCAATGATCTCTGTGCTAATATCATGACGATCGAAAATTTCTGCAATTGTTGCTACTAATGTCATTCCGTCTTGACCGATATCATCCAGACGTCCAAGGAATGGTGATACATAGGTTGCTCCTGCACGTGCAGCAAGTAATGCTTGGTTAGCATTGAAGATCAATGTAACATTTGTTTTAATGTTTAGGTCACTAAATGCTTTAACAGCTTTTAGTCCTTCCAATGTCATTGGGACTTTCACAGTAATGTTTGGTGCGATTGCAGCCAATTCCTTACCTTCTTCAATCATACCTGCTGCATCTTCAGCGATAACTTCTGCACTAACAGATCCAACTTTTACTTCTGAAGTTATTTCACGTAGACGTTCATGAAAAGAAACGCCTTCTTTAGCAACCAGACTAGGGTTTGTAGTAACTCCTGCTAACACTCCAAGTTCATTAGCCTGACGAATTTCCTCAATGTTTGCTGTATCAATAAAAAATTTCATGTATAGTCACCTTCGCTTTTCCTATATTTTTTGTGTATGTACGTAAAAGCTGAACCAAAAGGAACAGCTTTAAACTTTATTTATTTTGATCTTGTAGCCTTCCGCTCCTATAAAGCTTGTTGTGCAGAGCCGAATTCACGCATTTTACCTTTAACTGTTGCTTTAATTGCTTCAGAACCAGGTCCTAAGTATTTACGTGGATCATAAAGATTTGGTTTTGCGTTCAAAGTTTCGCGAACTGCTTTTGCTTGTGCAAGTTGATTCTCTGTATTTACATTAATTTTTGCTGTTCCCAATGAAATTGCTTTTTTAATATCTTTTGTTGGGATTCCTGTACCACCATGTAATACTAAAGGAACTTGTACAAGATTTAGGATTTCTTCCATTTCAGCAAAGCCTAGGTTTGGTTCTCCGTCATATTCGCCATGTACAGACCCTAAAGCCGGTGCAAGACAGTCAATGCCAGCTTCAGTAACAAGCTGTTTACAATCATCTTTATCCGCGTACATAACACCACCGATTACGCCATCTTCTTCTCCACCTACTGTACCAACCTCAGCTTCAACAGACACACCATGAAGATGAGCAAGCTCTACAACTTTTTGAGTTAAAGCAATATTTTCTTCTATTGGAGAATGTGAAGCATCAATCATTACAGAAGTAAATCCTGCATGGATAGCTTGTGCACATTTATCAAAGCTTGAACCATGGTCTAAATGGATAGCAACCGGAACAGTCGTACCATATGATTCCATTAATGATTTTACCATTGCAACAACAACGTTAAAACCACCCATATATTTACCAGCGCCTTCAGAAACACCTAGAATAACTGGTGACTTTTCTTCTTCTGCAGCCTGCAGGATTGCTTGGATATACTCTAGATTGTTGATATTGAACTGTCCTACTGCATAACCATTCTGTTTTCCATTTTCAAGCATTTCTTTCATAGATACTAACGGCATTGGAAAATCCTCCTTAGAACTTTTATTCATAGAGCGCGTTCAAAAATTCCGGTAAAAATGACATTGATGTTTCTAGTTGGCTTGCTACCTGCGCCTGTCACGTATTAAATCCATGCATTCCGTTAACAAGAGCTTCGCCACTTCAAACTTCT
This sequence comes from Oceanobacillus sp. CF4.6, assembly GCF_051262635.1. Classification (NCBI taxonomy): domain Bacteria; kingdom Bacillati; phylum Bacillota; class Bacilli; order Caryophanales; family Bacillaceae; genus Oceanobacillus; species Oceanobacillus sp. CF4.6. Next base: position 161,210 of record NZ_JBIMEX010000003.1, read on the forward strand.
CAGGTCTTTTATCCTTCTATTTGAACTATACTCAAAAAACCTTAACTAATTTTACTTACAGTATAAGAATACCAACTCCTACTGTTTGGCGCAACAAGTAAGGAATGCAGAAAAAAATCTTACAGCAAAATTTCTTCGACTTGCACGCAGAAATCCTTTATATTAAAAGGTTTTGCAATAACTTTTTTGACCAAATTATTTTTTTCAATTTCTTCTCTAATATTTTCAGCCATACCACTCATTAATATTACAGAGATATCAATTTTCTCTTTTTCTAATATGTTTAAAACCTCTTTTCCATCGATGATCGGCAGTTTGTAATCTAAAATCATTAAATCAAATGACTTTTGATTTATTTTATCCAACGCTTCTTTACCCGTTTTCGCTAGTGAAACCCGATAACCTTCACTGGTTAAAATATCGTTTAAAAGCAAACGGATTCCTGGCTGATCATCAACGACTAATATCTCTTTTGGCATATGTATTTCCCCCTAATCTCGAATATCCCCCTCGTTTATTAGTTCGATGCAACTCAAAATAATCCTGCTTAATTTCAAATAATTCCCAAATCAACTCATTTAAATTGATTCGAAATACAGAAAAGACCACTCCTCTGGAATTCCTCCATATGAGCGGCCCTTAATTTTGTTTATTTCGTTTTACTGTTTTGTTTTACAGAGGCACCGATAAAGCCTTTGAATAAGCTTTGGGCTCTTGTAGGACGGGATGTGAACTCAGGGTGGAATTGACAAGCGATAAACCATGGGTGGTCCTCAAGTTCAATCGTTTCCACTAATCGGCCATCCGGGCTTGTACCAGAGAAGATAAAGCCTTTTTCAGCCATTTGTTCACGATAGTCATTATTGAATTCATAACGGTGGCGGTGACGTTCTTCAATTGTGTCTGCTCCGTTATATGCTTCTTTTGTTTTCGTACCTTCTTGCAATTTACATGGGTATGCTCCAAGTCTTAACGTACCACCCATATCCGAAATATTTTTCTGTTCAGGCAATAGGTCGATAATTGGATATGGCGTATTCGGATTAATTTCGGCCGAATGTGCACCTTCAAGCCCTACGACATTACGAGCAAATTCAACGGACGCAAGTTGCATACCAAGGCAAATTCCAAAGAATGGAATATTGTTTTCACGCGCATAGCGAATTGCTTCAATTTTACCATCAATTCCACGGTCTCCGAAGCCACCTGGAACGAGAATTCCATCCACTTGTGACAGTTCAGATTCAATTGCTTCTGTATTTAATTGCTCGGAGTTAATCCAGTGAACATTAATGTCCGCATCAAAATCATATCCTGCGTGCTTCAGCGACTCCACTACAGATAAATAAGCGTCCGGAAGCTCAACATATTTTCCTACTAGGCCAATGTCGATTTTTTTACTTAAATTCCTAACTTTGGATACGAGTTTTTTCCATTCATCCATATCTGCTTCTCCACAGTCCAGACCAAAGTGATCGCAAGTTAATTGATCGAGTTTTTGCTCTTGGAGTGCGATTGGAACCTGGTACAATGTATCGGCATCAAGCATTTCAATAACCGCTTTTTCATTGATATCACAGAACAATGCGATTTTCTCTTTCGCTTCTTTGCTGACTGGGAACTCGGTACGTAACACGATCACGTCCGGCTGAATACCTAATGAACGTAATTCTTTCACGCTGTGTTGGGTTGGTTTTGTTTTCATTTCACCAGCAACTTTAATATATGGCACAAGGGTACAATGCAAGTACATGACACTATCTCTACCTACATCACTCTTGATCTGGCGGATAGCTTCAAGGAATGGCAAGGATTCGATATCACCAACCGTACCACCGATTTCCGTAATGACAACATCTGCACCTGTTGCTTCGCCTGCACGGTAAACCTGTTCTTTAATTTCATTTGTAATATGCGGAATTACTTGGACTGTCCCTCCAAGATAATCGCCACGGCGTTCTTTTCGAATGACACTGGAATATACTTTTCCTGTTGTAATATTACTGTATTTCGTTAAATCAATATCAATAAAACGCTCATAATGTCCCAAATCCAAGTCCGTTTCTGCGCCATCCGTTGTTACAAATACTTCACCATGCTGATACGGGCTCATTGTTCCCGGGTCCACATTAATGTATGGGTCAAATTTTTGGATAGTCACTTTTAACCCACGATTTTTCAGTAGGCGGCCAAGTGAAGCAGCTGTAATTCCTTTACCTAATGAAGAAACAACTCCACCGGTTACAAATATATATTTAGTCACGATTCATCCTTCTTTCTACCTTGTCTTATAATGTTAGTATCTTTATTATTGCTTAACAACTTGAAAATAAAATAAGAAAAGCGTTTCCCCATGATACCTGGGGAAACGCTTTTGGTTTTTGAATTCAAAGAGCCCAATAAAGATTGTACTCATACTCCTTCAAAATGTCAAGCAACCCTTTTATTTCTTATCCTTATCCTTATCGTCGTCGGTTTCTTCTTCCAAATCTTCATCATCATCTTCGTCAAAGTCGTCATCCAAATCGTCATCGTCAAGGTCGTCGTCATCAAAGTCATCGGCTACAACTTCTGCAATATCGTCGTCCACGATATCTAGTTCTTCAGCTTCAACAGCTTTCTTTTTCTTCTTTTTAACTTTTTTCTTTTTCGGTACTTCTGTTAACTCTTCTTCCGCCTGTTCGACTGGATACCAGCGCTTAAGGCCCCACATTCCAGAGCCAAGTGTAATAAACCTGCCATCCACATTCAAATCCGTATAGAACTGCGAGATATTTTCTTTCTTATGTTTCGCCGAAAATCCTTTGATCTCAGCAATTTTATCGAATAGTTCTCTGAAATTAACTGCTTTCTTCTCTTCGAATAAGATTTTAGTTGCCATTTCCATCATTGACATATCTTTTAATTCTTCGCGGCTATAATTATCCATGCTCACGGCCATGCACTCCCTTTACTAAAATATTAAAGGCTTTTGTTACGCCTAGATTTATATTCATGAACTTCACGTACTTAAAATACATTCTTAACTATACCATTTTTCATTTAGAATAAACATATCTTACATTATAATCAATTATATATGCAAGACGCCAGAATTAAAGCATGAAAACGTGAGATTAAATTGATTTCACAAGTTTCCATGCTTTTTGTTTTTTTATATGGACGGATTATTGGGCAAGCCCGCTGCTTTTCTTTTGCGCTTTTCGGCGTTTTGCTTATGCCTGCGTTTCTGGTCAGTCGCCTCCGCATTTCATTTTTGTCCAGTTTCGCGTGGGCTAGCGACTACGGGGCATAGGCAAGCCCGCTGCACTTTTCATTTTTGTCCAGCTGCGGCTCCTAGAAACTCCGGTCATAAGCAATCCACCTACAAGCGCCAAGACCATGCGCTTTTCGGCGTTTTGCTTATGCCTGCGTTTCTGAACAGTCGCCTCCGCATTTCTCTTTTACATATTCCTTCTATACTGTCCTCCGACTTCATAGAGGGCAGTTGTGATTTGGCCTAGGCTTGCTACTTTGACGGTTTCGAGTAGTTCTTGGAATACGTTTCCGCCGGATGCTGCAATGTGCTTGAGGCGTTGCAATGCTTCTTCCACTTTGTCTTTGTGGGTATTCTGGAACTTTCTTAATTCGGTAATTTGATGTTCTTTTTCTTCCTTGGAAGCACGTGCCAGTTCCATGGAATCCATTTTTTCATCTGATGGTGGATTCGGATTTAGATAGGTATTGACGCCGACAATGGGAAGTTCTCCGGAATGTTTTTTACCTTCATAATACATGGACTCTTCCTGAATTTTCCCACGTTGGTATTGACGCTCCATTGCACCAAGCACCCCTCCACGGTCATTCATTTTCTCAAATTCCTGCAATACCGCTTCTTCCACAAGATCTGTCAGTTCATCCACAATGAACGAACCTTGCAGGGAATTCTCATTTTTCGCAAGACCGAATTCTTTGTTGATAATCATTTGGATAGCCATGGCGCGTCTTACCGATTCTTCTGTTGGAGTCGTAATGGCCTCATCATACGCATTCGTATGCAATGAATTCGTATTATCCTGAATTGCTAATACCGCCTGCAACGTTGTACGGATATCATTGAAATCAATTTCCTGTGCATGCAAGGAGCGACCCGATGTCTGAATATGATATTTCAGTTTCTGACTTCGTTCATTGGCACCATATTTATCGCGCATCGTAATTGCCCAAATCCTGCGTGCAACACGACCGATAACCGTATATTCCGGATCCAGTCCATTGGAAAAGAAGAAAGATAAATTCTGTGCAAATTTATTCACATCCATCCCTCTGCTTAAATAGTACTCCACATACGTAAACCCGTTTGCCAATGTAAAAGCAAGCTGTGTAATTGGATTTGCACCCGCTTCTGCAATATGATATCCCGAAATGGAGACGGAATAATAATTACGGACATTTTTTTCAATGAAATATTCCTGAATGTCGCCCATCATTCGCAATGCAAATTCGGTGGAAAAGATACATGTATTTTGCCCTTGGTCTTCTTTTAAAATATCGGCCTGTACGGTGCCTCGGATAACAGAAATGGTTTTATCCTTCAATTCCACATACTCTTTTTCGTTTAGATCACGACCGTTTTCCGCTTTAAATATCTCCACTTGCTGATCAATTGCTGTATTGAAATACATAGCCAAAATAATTGGTGCAGGGCCATTGATTGTCATTGAAACCGATGTAAGCGGATTCGTTAAATCGAAACCAGCATACAGCTTTTTCATATCTTCTAGCGTACAAATATTAACTCCACTTTCGCCAACCTTCCCGTATATATCAGGGCGTTCGGCTGGGTCCTCCCCGTACAATGTCACCGAGTCAAAGGCAGTCGACAGTCTTTTTGCGTCATCGTTTTTAGAAAGATAGTGAAAGCGGCGGTTGGTCCGTTCCGGGGTTCCTTCACCTGCAAACTGGCGAGTTGGGTCCTCCCCTTTTCGTTTAAATGGAAAAACACCTGCTGTAAACGGGAAGAATCCCGGCACATTTTCCTTCAGCAGCCATGTTAGACGTTCGCCCCAATCCTGGAATCTTGGGAATGCCACTTTTGGAATTTTAAGGCCAGATAATGATTCGGTTGTTATATCCATGTCAATTTCCTTATCTCTGATGGAAAAAGTCATTGTGTCTCCACGATAGCTTTCGTTCAGAGCATCCCAGGAGTGAAGCAGTTTTTTTGCCTCGGGGTCTAATTGTTCACGATATTGATCAATCGTTTGATCAAGAACTTCCATAACCGTTTCATCTTCCACTACTTCTTTCGTTCCCTCCAGCTGATAAAGCTTTCTAGCGATAGTGCTCTGTTTATCAACTCGCTGGTGATAGTTCCGAATATGTGTTGCGATTTCACGTAAATAGTCTCTACGATCATTGTTAATGATGCTGTTTTGTTTCTCTGAAATAATATTTCTCTCAAAATCTATCGTTTCATCCCAATGGTATTGAGCGTTCAATGTATCAATAAGTGATGCAAATAACGCATTTGTACCAGCATCATTAAACTGACTTGCAATGGTTCCATACACAGGAAATTTGTTTTTATCCTGGTGGAAAAGCATATGGCTCCGTTCATATTGTTTGCGGACCTGATTCAGGGCATCCTCTGAACCTTTTTGTTCGAATTTGTTAATGACGATAAAATCTGCATAATCAATCATGTCAATTTTTTCCAGTTGTGTAGGTGCACCGAATTCTGCTGTCATGACATACATGGAAAGATTTGTGATTTCCGTGATAGCCGCATCACCCTGACCAATCCCGCTCGTTTCAATAATAATAAAGTCATAGCCAGAAGCACGGACAACATCAATAACGTCCTGAATGGCTCTTGACAGTTCCGATCTGGAATCTCGTGTTGCCAAGGACCGCATGTAAACCCGGTCCGTGAAAATAGCATTCATGCGGATACGGTCTCCAAGCAATGCGCCACCTGTTTTCCTTTTTGTTGGATCGATGGATATGATTGCCACTTTTTTACCATTCACTTCATTCATAAAACGACGAATTAACTCATCTGTCAATGAACTTTTACCTGCACCACCTGTTCCGGTAATTCCAAGTACTGGAATATCCTTGTTTCCTTTTTCTTTTAAAGATTCGAGAACCCGCTGTTTTTCGTCTGGATCACTTTGATCGCTTTCCACGTACGTAATAAATTTTGCAATTGCCTTCCGATCGCTCTGCTGAAGTTTTTCCAAATCCTTTTTCATATCGATGGGTGGGATAAAATCAGACTGTTCAAGCATGCGGTTAATCATGCCCTGCAATCCGTATTTACGTCCATCTTCCGGTGAAAAAATCCAATCCACGCCATAGTCATGAAGTTCTTTAATTTCTCGTGGGATAATCGTACCGCCACCACCGCCATATACTTTGATGTGCTCAGCACCAAGTTCCTTCAATAGGTCAACCATATATTTAAAGTATTCTACATGTCCGCCTTGATAGGATGACATGGCAATAGCTTGAACATCCTCCTGAATAGCAGCATGAACTACTTCTTCCACCGATCTGTTATGTCCTAGGTGAATAACCTCTGCACCACTTGCCTGCAGGATTCTCCTCATAATATTGATGGATGCATCATGCCCGTCAAATAAACTCGATGCGGTCACAAACCGGACAGGGTTTTTCGGTGAATACACGTTAACTTGTTCCATCATTCATCCTCCTCGTTTAGGAAATAAAGCGATTTCATTTTTTATCCCGCTTTAACGGGCAATAAGATTCTTACTGATTGAAGGTTCACTCTATTACGTAATCAATAAGCTTCATTTGCATACCTACATATTCATCCAGCGAAAATTGTTTTTGTAAAATCCATCTGCGGAAGCCCCACATATGACCTTCAACAACAATATTATTTGCCAGCAGCACTACTTCCTGCTTCGAAAGTTTATCTTCCGTACACGCAGTAATGACCTTTTCGATGAGTCCTACCATATCGCGCTCTTTCTGTAGGACATAAGCTCTTGTTTCCTTTTTCAATGATTTGACTTCCTGGTAAAGGATTACAATCTCATCCTGCATCTCATCCATTAAGTAATAAAAAGAACGAATGGCTTTTTGCATATTGGGAATGGATGGATACTCCAAGTCAACAGCTTGTGCAATTCGTTCCCTCACTTGCTCATGGATGGAATCACAGACAAGGAATAAGACATCTTCTTTTGTCCGAATATATTCATAGAGTGTTCCAATGCTGAACCCAGACTCTTTTGCGATTTCCCTTGTGGTCGTTCGATGGAATCCTTTTTCTTTAAAAAGTTTAATGGCACCCTTGATGATTTGGTTTCTCCGTATTGTTATTAATTCCTGGTCTTTAACGGATGAATGGATCTTTTCCTCGGTCATGTTGCCATTCCTCCTTCCTTTTTCCACTTTGCAAACAAGTCACTCGCCAACTGGTATGGATCTGTATCTGCTTCGATGGAAGGAAGGTCATCGCTTTTTTCCATAAATGATTTTATATCTCGCCAGATTTCTTCGCGTATTAATTCATGCACCTCAAGTTCAAGCTGTTGTTCACGCTGTTTTTTCCCGCTCTGTGTGGAATATAAATATTCATGATGTTCGTTTATTTTCCCCCATAGTTCATCGATTCCTTTGTTTTCGGTAGTTATTGTCTTCACGATTGGGATAATATGATCTTCTGTTGCCGAACTCATCACAAGCTCTCGTAGAAGTGCTTTCAGCTTTCCAACCCCGTGCAAATCAGCCTTGTTGATAACAAAGAGATCAGCAATTTCCATAATTCCAGCCTTAAAGATCTGGAGTACATCGCCACTGTTTGGGGTGAGGACGACAGCTGTTGTGTCGACTACTTTCATAATATCGAGTTCAGATTGACCAACTCCAACCGTTTCGACAATGACAACATCAAATCCAAACGCATCGCATATTCGTATCGAATCTTTTGTACCGCGGGAAAGGCCACCGAGACTGCCCCGGGTTGCCATACTCCGAATATAGACCCCATTATCTGTAAAATGCTGATTCATTCGTACACGGTCACCAAGCAGTGCACCACCGCTGAACGGACTAGTAGGGTCTACAGCAAGGATAGCAACGGTTTTTCCCTCATCACGTATAAGCGTAATGAGCCGGTTCACGAGCGAACTTTTCCCAGCACCTGGTGAACCGGTAATTCCGATATAGATGGCGTGTTTATCCAGTGAAAAGACATCGCTCAGTAGCTCAAGCTTTTCTGGATGGTCGTTTTCCACCATGGTAATCGCCCTTGCTAGTGCGCGTACATCCTTTTGTTTCATCCGTTCAACGATTTCATGCATGTTGGAACTCCTCTCTGTGAATTGCCGCTACTCAATTGTGGGAGATGAGGTACTGATTATTACCTCCACTCGTCATTTTTTATCGGCGATTACTGGTAGGTTATCGGCGATTTTTTCGATTTTTTCGGCTGAATTTCCTGGTTTATCGGCTGATTTTCATTTTTATCGGCGAATTTCACTACTTTATCCCCGACTCGGCTTTTTAAGAATCTCTCCCTCGTATGTCTACTTCGTCAGCATTCTCCCTATAACTAGACGCTGAATTTCATTTGTTCCTTCGTAAATTTGCGTTATTTTTGCATCGCGCATGTAACGTTCAACTGGGTAGTCCTTCGTATAGCCGTAGCCGCCAAATACTTGTACTGCTTCGACGGTAATGCGCATTGCTGCATCTCCGGCATACAATTTAGACATTGCGGATGCTTTTCCATATGGAAGCCCCTCTGATTCGAGCCATGCAGCTTGATAGGTTAATAGACGGGCTGCTTCAATTTCGGTTGCCATATCAGCAAGTTTAAAGGAAATCCCTTGGTTATTTGCGATTGGCTTGCCGAATTGTTCACGGCCTTTTGCGTATTCTACAGCTGCATCGAGCGCGCCTTGAGCGATTCCTAACGCTTGAGCTGCGATTCCGTTTCTGCCACCATCCAGCGTTGACATAGCAATTTTAAAGCCTTCCCCTTCAGCACCGAGCATGTTTTCTTTCGGGATACGGCAGTTTTCAAAAATTAATTCCGTCGTTGGAGAGGAGCGAATTCCCAGTTTTCTTTCTTTTTTACCGAATGTGAATCCTTCCGTACCCTTTTCAACGATAAATGCACTGATTCCCTTATGTTTTGCATCGGCATCTGTTTTGGCGAATACGATATAGATATCTGCAACCCCACCATTGGTAATCCAAACTTTATTTCCGTTTAAAACATAATGATCGCCATCTTCCTTGGCGGTTGTTTTCATCGCTACGACATCACTGCCGGCATTTGGCTCTGATAATGCATAGGCTCCCAATGCTTCGCCGATGGCCAGTCGTCGCAGGAAGTTTTTCTTCTGTTCTTCGTTTCCATATTTATAGATTGGCCAGCTTGCAAGTGATAGATGCGCAGACAAGGTTACACCGGTAGATGCACAGACTCTGGACAGCTCTTCCACTGCAATCACATAACTGACAAAATCCGATCCAATTCCACCGTACTCTTCCGGCCATGGAATTCCAGACAATCCGAGCTCCGCCATTTTATCAAAAATGCTACGGTCAAAGCGTTCTTCCTCATCCCGTTCGGCGGCTGTTGGTTTTACTTCCTTTTCTGCAAAATCTCGGACCATTTTACGGAGCATTTCCTGCTCTTCGGTTAAATTAAAATTCATCTTCATCTCTCCTTAATTCTTTAATAAATGCTTGGCAATAACAATATGTTGAATTTCATTTGTTCCTTCATAAATTTCTGTTACCTTTGCATCGCGGAATAGCCGCTCCACAGGGTATTCCTTCGTATAACCATACCCACCAAATATTTGAACGGCTTCAATTGCATTCGTCATTGCAGCTTTTGTCGCAACCATTTTTGCCATGGAGGTTTCTTTTCCACATGGAATTCCCTTTTCAATTAAGGATGCTGCATGGTAGGTTAATAGTTTTGCCGATTCAACTGCTGTTGCCATTTCCGCCAGTTTAAAAGAAATGCCTTGATTAACTGCGATCGGTTTACCGAATTGTTCTCTTTCCTTTGCATAGGCTACTGCATAATCAAGTGCTGCCTCGGCAATTCCAAGTCCTTGAGCCGCAATCCCGATCCGGCCAATATTTAAGTTGGCCATCGCAATTTGAAACCCTTTGCCCTCTTCACCTAATCGATTCGCTTTAGGAACGACACAGTTATCAAAAATCAGTTGGACGGTGTTTGAGCCATGGAGTCCCATCTTCTTTTCCTTCTTCCCTATGACAAGACCAGGTGAATCCTTTTCAACGATAAACGCACTGATATCTTTGGCGTTTTCACCAGTCCTCGCAAAGGTGATATATGTATCTGCCACACCGCCATTGGTGATGAAAGCCTTGGAACCATTCAATATATAGTTGCCGCCATCCTTTTTGGCAGTTGTTTTCAGACTGCTGGCATCCGAACCTGCACTAGGCTCTGTCAGTGCAAAGGCACCGAGGTACTCCCCACTTGCAAGTTTCGGAATAAATCTTTTTTTCTGTGCTTCATTCCCAAAATATAAAATTGGATTTGTTCCAACTGATGTATGGACAGATAATATGACTCCAACAGTTGCACTCACTTTCGAAAGCTCGTGAATCGTACTGATATAGGACGTGAAGTCCATTCCACCGCCACCATATTTTTCAGGGATTGGTATTCCCATTAAGCCAAGCTCACCCATTTTGCGGACAACTTCAATCGGAAATCGGTCTTCCGCTTCCATTCGATCAATTTCACCGGCGACTTCTTTCTGGGCAAAATCACGAACCATTTTCCGTACCATATTCTGTTCTTCGGTAAAATTCATTATCATATTCATACACCTCTCTTAGGGTGAGTTACTAGTTGTATTGATAGAATCCTCGACCGGATTTCTTGCCTAGCCAGCCTGCCTTTACGTATTGTCTCAGTAAAGGGCACGGGCGATATTTACTGTCTCCAAAGCCTTCATGGAGGACTTCCATAATATAAAGACACGTATCCAGTCCGATGAAGTCTGCCAGGGTGAGTGGTCCCATTGGGTGATTCATCCCGAGTTTCATGACACGATCAACATCTTCAGGTGAAGCGACACCTTCATATACCGTATAAATCGCTTCATTGATCATCGGCATCAGGATACGATTGGAGACAAATCCAGGGAAATCTTTCACTTCGACAGGCGTCTTATTCAGCTCATCTGTCATCGCTTTAATCGTTTCATAGGTTTCATCACTCGTTTGAAGTCCTCGGATGATTTCCACTAGTTTCATAATTGGAACCGGATTCATAAAATGCATCCCGATGACCTGGTCGGGTCGATCGGTAGCAGCAGCAATTTCAGTTATTGGTAAGGAGGATGTATTGGAAGCAAGGATCGCATGCTTTGGCGCATACTGATCCAATTCACGGAAAATATTTGTTTTCACATCCATATTTTCAACGACCGCTTCAATAACCAAATCACATGCAGCTGCATCCTTTAAATCACTGGAGGGGGATAATCGATTCATCGTTACGGATTTGTCTTCTGCTGACATTTTCCCCTTTTCCACATTACGGGCAAGCAGTTTTTCTATATTTTTGAGACCCTTTTGCAGTGCTTCTTCGTTCATATCATGGAGCAGTACGTCAAAACCGGACTGCGCACAAACTTGCGCAATTCCCGCCCCCATTTGTCCTGCACCAATAACCATTACATTTTTAATTGACATTCGTGATACTCCTCCTTGAATGAATTATTAAGCCTTCGGGACTTCGATCAACACTGCGTCACCTTGCCCGCCACCACTGCAGATCGCTGCAATGCCAAGGCCACCACCACGTCGCTTGAGTTCATGGATTAAAGTTAATATAATACGTGCTCCGCTTGCACCAATTGGATGACCCAATGCAACCGCACCACCATTCACATTAATCTTTTCATTATCGATTCCGGCAATTTTCCCACTTACAAGTGATACTGCTGCAAAGGCTTCATTAATTTCAAATAAATCAATTTCCGCTATGGAATGTCCCGTTTTTTCAAGTAATTTATTTATAACAAGTCCTGGTGTTTGCGGGAAGTTTTTAGCTTCTACAGCTACTTCTGCATGGCCAAGAACGGTTGCCATTGGTGTTTTCCCTAGTTCCGCTGCCTTGTCATCACCCATGACAACAAATGCACATGCACCGTCATTGACTCCAGGTGCATTTCCTGCCGTAATCGTTCCATCTTTGTCAAAAGCTGGTCTTAGTTTTGCTAAACTTTCAACTGTTGTATCTTTCCGCGGTGCTTCATCGGTATCTACAATAATTGGATTGCCTTTACGTACCGGAACTTCAACGGGAACGATTTCTTCGGCAAACTTGCCATCTTCAATTGCTTGGATTGCGCGACTGTGACTGCGGTAAGACCATTCATCCTGTGATTCACGTGTTAGCTCAAATTCCTCCGCAGTAGAATTCCCATAATTCCCCATATGATCGCCGGTAAATGTACAAGTCAGTCCATCATGAACCATCATATCGACAACGCGTTTATCGCCCATTCGGCTTCCCCAACGTGTGTCTGGGAGAAAGTATGGTGCATTGCTCATGCTTTCCATTCCACCCGCTACGATAATATCTTCATCTCCAAGGCGAATCAGTTGATCTGCAAGTGTTACACTGCGAAGTCCTGATGCACATACTTTATTGATTGTTTCGGTTTTCACTTCCCATGGCATGCCAGCAACTCGTGCTGCCTGTCGGGAAGGAATTTGACCCTGTCCACCTTGCAAAACGGTACCCATGATTACTTCATCAATTTCAGAACCGTCCACCCCGGCACGGGTCAATGCTTCCTTAATTGCTTTTCCTCCAAGTTCGGATGCGGTAAGAGGTTTCAACCCTCCACCAAACTTACCAAATGGTGTTCTTGCTCCTGAAACAATAACTGTTTTTCTCATCTATTTTCATCCTTTCTTAAACTATGATTTCGTTTTTGCTATGGCTAATTTACATTTGGAAAAATTGAACTAGCTCGCTTATTTGGTCTACGGATTATTTACGATTTGATTTCCTACAGAACTCTCGATTGAACGCTCGCTCACCAAACTTCGAAATAGAGAGGGGTCTCCAAAGCAAGCCCCTCTATTATTCTAACATGTTAGCTTATGCAGTTTTCGATTGTTCTCCTTCGAATACAGATATTGCCAGAATTTCAGCAACATCCAATGTACTGATATCTTCATCGACCTCTTTTGCTTTTGTTCCATCACTTAACATCGTTAGGCAATACGGACAAGCGCTGGAAATCATCGTCGGTTGAACGGCTAATGCCTGCTCCGTACGGGCAACATTAATTCGGTTTCCGGTTGTTTCTTCCGTCCACATCAGTCCTCCACCTGCACCACAGCACATTCCATTTTCACGGTTGCGATTCATTTCAACTAACTCAAGTCCTGGGATTGCTGTCAAAATCTCTCTTGGCGGATCGTAAACCCCATTATATCTTCCTAAATAGCAGGAATCATGATAGGTTAATCTTTCATTTATCGCCAGCACGGGTTTCAGTTTAGCTGTTTTCACAAGGTCATATAACAGTTGGGTATGGTGATATACTTCTGCTTCGTAGCCGAAATCCGGATACTCATTTTTAAAAATATTATAGGCATGCGGATCAATTGTAACGATCTTTGTGACACCATTCTTTTCAAATGTTTTTATATTTTTCTCTGCAATTTCCTGGAATAAAAATTCATTTCCGATACGACGTGCCGTATCTCCGGAGTTTGTCTCCATATTACCTAAAATTGCAAAGCTTACACCAGCCTGATTCATCAATTTAGCAAAGGCCATTGCAATTTTTTGACTGCGGCTATCAAATGATCCCATTGAACTTACCCAGAAAAGATATTCAAACGTTTTATCCTCTTTTTTCAGTTCTTTAACTGTTGGAATATAAACAGATTCATCTTCATCACGCCATTTGATACGGTCTTTTTTGGATAGTCCCCATGGATTTCCTTGACGTTCAATATTTGTTACTGCACGTTGTATATCGGAATCCATTTTCCCTTCTGTCATGACCAGATAACGACGCAAATCAATAATGGTTCCCACATGCTCATTATTTACTGGACAAGCATCTTCACAGTTTCGGCAAGTTGTACACCCGGAAAGCTCTTCCGCTGTAATCACATCACCGATTAGACTTGCACTTTGAACTGTAGCCGCTGCCTCTTTATTTGCACTTGCCACATTTCCTGTTGCACCTGAAAAAGCATACGATGGAACCCAGGCGGATTTTCCTGTAACTGCCGCCCCTTTTTCTGTCAAATGGTCACGGACTTTAACCATAATATCCATTGGAGAAAGCATTTTCCCTGTTCCAGATGCAGGACAGACATCTGTACAGCGTCCACATTCCACACAGGCATAAAAATCAAGCATTTGATGCTGTTCGAAGTCTTCTACCTTACCGACGCCGAATGTAACCTCTTCTTCACTATCTTCATCAATCTCGAAATCTATTTTTTTCAATTTGCCAGGAACCTGTTTACTTAAGAAAACATTTATCGGCGCTGCAATTAAATGAGCATGCTTTGATTGTGGTACATATACAAGGAAGGACAATAAGGTAATCGTATGTACCCACCAGGCAATATAGAATAATACCGTTGCTGCTCCTTCTGATAACCAACCGAAAGTCATTGCTACTAAACTTGCAACAGGTTCTGTCCATGCCGGGTCATGTCCATGCCAAATCATAGCCATCCCATTACCGAATAATACAGAGACCATTAGTGTTCCAATAAAAATCAGAACAAGTCCTGCTTTAAATCCTCTTTTTAAACGGACGAGCTTTTCCATATAGCGACGATAGAAAGCCCACGCCACAGCTACTAGAATCATTAATGTAACTAGTTCTTGAAAAAATACGAACCCAGGATAGAACATTCCAAATGGTAAATGATTTCCCGGCGAAAGTCCTTTTACGAACATATCAATCGCACCTAATTGAACAAGAAGGAAACCGTAAAACATCATCACATGTATTGTTCCAGATTTTTTATCCTTCAGTAGTTTGGATTGACCGAATACAATCTTCCAGACCCTTTTCAAGCGCAATTTTATTTCGCCATCAAACTCGGATTTATGCCCTAGTCTTATGTAAGCAATTCTTGTTGTAACGACTTTTACAAATAAATAGAGTGCATAAAACGTAATAATTAGAAATGCGATCCAGTTTATCATCATAAAAGTTTCCATTTACTGCGCCCCCTTTGTTTTTGTTCTACTTTAAAATGATAGCGATTCCATTTTTCCGAATAAATAGTTTTATAAAAATACTTACTACTATTTTAAACCTGAACGATCATTCAGTCAATAGATTTCTGTTAAAATTCCGAATCTTTGTATAAGGAAAAATCCAGGAGTTTGGCGATTCGCCGTTAAAACTCCCGGATTGGCTGATAAAATCGGAATTTCGCCGATAACATTTAAAAAGCACCGATATTCTTGTGAAATTCGCCGATAAACTGCACCGTGCATGCGCACTAAGGTCCCTTGCTTATGCTTCCGCATTTGTTACTACATTTTCTCTGGTGCGGATACGCCGATTAGTGCCATTGCATTTGCTAGTGTTAAGCGAACTGCTTTCATGAGGGCTATGCGTGCATTGGTTCTTTCTTTGTTAGCTGTGTCGAGTACTTTTTCCGCATTGTAGAAGCTGTGCAGCAGTGATGCTAGATCGAATACATATTGTGTTACCTTATGCGGTGTATGTTTCTCTGCTGCATCTGTTACGATTTGCGGGAATTCGCCTAATTTCTTCAGCAAATCCATTTCTTTTTCTGCTGTTAGCAGGTTTGTATCAAAGTTATCATCTGCTGCAAAGCCTTTCGTTTTAGCTTGCTCAAGCATGGTACAAATACGGGCGTGTGCATATTGTATATAAAAGATTGGGTTATCGTTGGATTGGGCACGCGCCAAATCCATGTCAAAATCAAGCTGAGAATCATTGGAGCGTGTTACAAAATAATAACGAACAGCGTCAACGCCAACTTCATCCATTAACTCTCTTAATGAAACAGCCTTCCCTGTGCGTTTGCTCATTTTAACTTTTTCTCCGCCTTCAAAAAGGTTAACCATTTGAATAATTTTCACGTCAAACTTTTCAACCGGGTACCCAAGCGCCTGGATAGCAGCGCGCATTCTTGGAATATATCCATGATGGTCTGCTCCCCATACATTAATAATATAATCAAAGCCACGATCCAATTTATTTTTATGGTATGCGATATCCGGAGTCAAATAAGTATAATTGCCATCCTGTTTAATCAGCACTCGATCCTTGTCATCGCCAAGGTCGGTTGTACGAAACCACATTGCACCGTCTTTTTCATACGTAAATTTACCTTCTTCCAATGTATGCAATGCATCGGTAATTTTGTCATTTTTATAAAGTGACCGCTCCGAAAACCAGCTATCGAATGTAACACGGAAATCCTGCAAGTCTTTTTCGATACTCTTCAACGAAGCGTTCAAGCCGTATTCTTTAAAATGTGTCAGACGTTCGGATTGATCTTTGGTAACAAATTCTTTTCCATGTTCTGCAACGAGTTTCTTTGCAATATCAATAATTGCTTGTCCATGGTACCCATCCTCCGGCATTTGCACATCTTCCCCAAGTTCCTGAAGATAACGCGCTTCTACAGAAAGTCCCAGGTTGTCGATTTGATTACCTGCGTCATTAATATAATATTCACGTTCCACTTCATAGCCAGCAGCGGTTAGCACATTACAAAGCACATCACCGAATGCTGCATTACGAGCATGTCCCAAGTGAAGGTCGCCTGTAGGATTAACCGAAACAAATTCTACTTGGACGCGTTCGCCATTACCGGTATTTGTTTTACCGTAATTTTCTCCTGCTTGTAGGATTGTTGGAATAATTTCTCCTAGAAAATCATTTTTCATAAAGAAATTAATAAACCCTGGTCCAGCAATTTCTACTTTTTCGATGGAAGCTTTGGACTGATCCAGATTCGCTACGATAGCATCAGCAATTTGACGCGGCGCTTTTTTTGCAATACGTGCCAGTTGCATCGCCATATTTGTTGCAAAATCACCATGTGCTTTATCTTTCGGTTTTTCAAGAATAATCGCCGGCAGTTCTTCTTCTGTTGCAAGCTTTGCCATAATAACAGCGGCTGCGATTTCCTGTTTCAATGTGTTTTCTGTTTGTTCCAAAACGTTCATTGATTTTCCTCCTCTTTATATATCAACTCTAGTTTATGTTTTCGCTTATCCTGTCCATTTAATTGAACGTTATAGTTAATGGTCAGGTGACCTTCCACGGAATCGCTTGCCACCTTATATGCAATCGTTTCGGTAAATGTCTCCATATGTATTTTCCCATGGGCATGATGATATATATTCTCTGTTAGTTGGTTTGCCTTAAATTTCTGATTCATAATAATTGCACCAGATCTATTTATACTGACTTTTTGTTTCTGGATCGTAATTAAATTTTTAATGATGGATCCGTCATCTAACTTTTCCTCAAAGATCAATACATCCAAATCTTTTTTTCGGAAATAATTGCCTGACTGGATTTGGTCATTGTACTCCTTTTGACCATTATCTTCAATGACAGTACGGAGTTTAATGTTTACTCTCTTTTGGAATGAATCCATTTTATCGCCTCTATCTATCACTTTAATGTCCCTATTATAGCGATAAATGATAGGGATAATCAATGTTTATATCGTTTTTGTCTAACAATAGGTAAATATAGAAATTTCTGCTTCCTGCGTTTATATCCAATTGCAGTATCCCATAATGGGAATACTAACATTTTTATATTGGAGATTACGATTATGCGATTTTGGCCTAAAAAGCTCATTCATAAACTGATACTTTCTCTTTTTGCTTTAGGGATTCTTTCTTTGGCTACCATTTATTTGCTGGCTTTCCTAATGGGGCCACCTCAGCTTGCTGGGGACCAGGCAACAATTATATATGACCAAAACGATACGATTATTGGTGAAAAACGTGATGTACTGATAAAGCATTGGGTCCCATTAGATGACATACCACCCCTAGTTGTCGATGCAACTGTCATGATAGAGGATCAGCGTTTTTTTGATCATCAAGGATTTGATTATAAACGGATTGGTGGGGCAATTCTGAAAAATATTACGAGTGCTTCTTTAAAAGAGGGTGCTAGTACACTAACACAGCAATATGCGAGAAATTTATTTTTAACTCCAGAAAAGACATGGACACGTAAAATAAAAGAAGCTTTTTATACCGTTCGGTTGGAAATGTTTTATTCCAAAGAGGAAATTCTCGAAGGCTATTTAAATACGATATACTACGGGCATGGTGCCTATGGAATACAATCGGCGAGCAACTACTTCTTTAACAAAGCGGTCACAGATTTAACATTGGCGGAAGTTTCCATGCTCACGGGGATTCCTAAAGGTCCTACCTATTATTCTCCATTAAATAATGAGGAGAATGCAAACCAACGGCAACGACTCATTTTACAAACATTGCGCGGGAAAAATATTATTTCTGAAGCAGAGCAAGCAGCTGCATTAGAAGAGAAACTGGTCTATTCTGTCACCCCTAAAAACCCAGGAGCAGCCCCTTACTTTCAGGATGAGGTGTTACAGGAAGCCTCTCGGTTGCTCGATCTTGACCAGAGTGAAATAAGGGCAGCCGGTTATCAAATCCATACCACATTAAATAGTGAATTTCAAAAGCATCTGGAGGAAAACATCCTTGAAACGATCAAGGGTACGAGCGACGTCGAAACAGCAGCAATTTCAATGGATCCTCATACTGGAGCGGTTTTAGCGATGGTAGGTGGAAGAGATTATGAGAAAAGCAGTTATAACCGGGCTGTGGATGCAAAAAGAATGTCTGGTTCCACTTTTAAGCCGCTTTTGTATTATGCTGCATTACACCATGGTTACACCGCAAGTACACAGTTAATGAGCAAACCGACCGTTTTTGAAATGGAAAATGGAGACGTTTATCAGCCAAGCAACTTCAATGGCTATTATGCCAATGAACCGATTACCTTGGCACAGGCGCTTGCCTTATCGGATAATGTGTACGCTGTAAAAACAAATATGTATCTTGGGCCTGAAAAGTTAGTGGAGACGGCAGAACAATTTGGGCTAAATGGAGATTTTCCAGCTGTTCCCGCATCGGCACTTGGTACGGCATCTGTTTCGGTCGAAAACATGACGGCTGCATATGGCATGCTTGCCAATGGGGGACAGAAAGTTGCTAGCTATACGATTGAAGAAATTATCAATCGACACGGAAAAAAGGTTTATGAAAAGAAGTTGGATACACGTGAGAAGGTGCTCGATCCTAAAAAAACATTTATTTTAACACATTTAATGACGGGCATGTTTGATGAGGAGATGAGTGGCTACACTTCTGTAACAGGTTCCGGGATAACAAATCAGCTGACAAATCTATACGCAGGAAAATCCGGAACAACAAATTCCGACAGTTGGATGATTGGTTACAGCCCTTCCATTGTTACCGGAATCTGGACAGGTTATGATGACAACCGCAACATGGAACTTGTTTCGGAGTCAGCCTATGCAAAGGAAATTTGGGCAGCGTTTATGGAAGCGGCACATGAGGGGCAAGCACAAGGTGCATTTGCCATGCCATCCGGAGTCGTTGGCATTCCGATTGATCCTGCCACAGGAAAACGTGCCACACCAGACTGTGGGACGAGTAGAGTGATGTATTTTGAAAAAGGCACCGAACCGCGGAGCTATTGTTCTGAACATGATTCTTCGGAGGAAGAAATAGAGCATCTGGAGGATAGCGAAGAAAAAGGCGTTTTCGAGCGATGGTTTGATGTGTTTTTCTAAAAGCTCTTTGATGAATGTTTGGTTGCTTTATAATTCTCGTAGTTGATATAAAATGCGAACTAGGATAGAAACTTCGACGACCGCTCTGGGAAATACACTGCGCTTTCCACGGGCGGCTGGTGAGCCCCTTCATGCTGACGCATTTCAGTGTCTCACCTATGCCTCTCTTCCCGTTGGAGTCTCCGTGTATTTCCCAGAGCTGGTTAGAGGTTGCTGACAATTACTATAGCGGGTTCTAAAATAACATCATACAACTTTACCAGTCCGGGTGAGCGGCGGGCGGTGACTCCTGCGGGAAAAGCACGTGTCCGAAGACCCCGCAGCGGTGGATTTTCCGCGAGGAGGCTGAGGCCGTGCCCGCGGAAAGCATCCGCCCAGAGCGATCCCGGACGGCGGGATAGTAGTTAATTCTTAGTTTATATTTTTTGCAACAATAACAACAATCATTTTCGGTAGGCGAGTAACCGTAGTCTAAAATTCTTAGAAAGCAACCTTCTAAAAATAAGCAAAAAAACAGCCAACTGTCAGGATAAGTCCGTCTTATCTGATCGTTGGCTGTTTTTTTGTCCTAGCAAACATGAGTTAGCCCATGTATCCATATTTTACAAACTTTTAATGAAAAGTACAAGAACTTCGGATAAGTTTCACCATTTAGTCACAATTTCGTTATTTTATGGATAACGCATCCTTCAGTTCGTCAGTCGAGTTATTCCACATGTCTTCATGAAACTCCACAAGGAATTCTTTAAGTAACTTCTTCGATTGGTCATCCATATGTTCAACAATAATTTTACCTTTGAGCGATTTTTCCATATGTGTAACATGTTGTGCCATAGATTTATATGCACGCTTGATTTCACGATCAACGCGAATTTCACTTCCTGTTACTCCCCCATAATAAGGGCCGTTCTCTCCACGTTCCACATTTACCCAGACAATCCAATATAGTTTGCCATTTGGAACTTCATCTCTCTCTGGAATCCATTTCACTCGGCGTTCTATTTCACTGCGTGCATGCATCGCACCCATGTCAACGTAGGCTTTATTTTCATTCGGGTCGACAATGACCGGGGACATATTTTCCAGGCTAATTGTACCAGCACCGTATCCACCATGGCCATCTGTGGAATCATCCTTGATAATCGTAAAGGAATTTTTCTTCTTTTTATCTGAAGATTGATCTGAACTCATCTAGCATACCTCCTATTACTTACTAATAATTATTGTAGCATAGGTACTTCCTGCTTTTTAGTTTTTTGCCTTCGTTGCGGTTTACTACTTTAATGTAGCAATAAAGTTAACTGCTTCCCGTATTTCTTCATCGCTGAACTTTTGCTTTGGCTTTACCGTATGGACCTTTTCGATATTCTCCTCCAATGACAGGTGGTCGAAATAAAACATTGTTGAAACTAGCTCAAGGAATCGTGAGCTCTTCCCTTTAAGCATGTCCACTTTTGCAGTCATATCCGGCATATTCAATGAAAATTGATGCAGAAAATCTTCCCCTGCAGCTGTAATTTGATAATTATATTGATAATAATTGCTTTTATCCTCTTTTTCTTCCTGCAAAAAACCAAGATTGCATAGCTCTTCCACACGTAGTGTCAGTTCTTCCGAATAGGGTCCATAGAAATGGAACTGGTATTTTTCTTCAAACGGTATATGGCATTTCTGCAGAATATAAATCATCTTTTGTAGCTTCTTACGCCCTGTTACTTCATTAGCCACGGAAAAGAATTGCATTATTTTTGCATGATTATTCAACATCTTCCTTCGCTCCTTGCGCGTACAAAATTTCCTTGATGCGTTTCTTGAGAGTTTCATCCTTCAGTTCGTTCAGTCGATCTTTAGGAAAATACAATTTATGGTCTGTTCTTTTTTTACCCGAAATTGCTTCCACGATATCCGAATGTCTGGAAAGTTCTTTCAAACTTCCATCCGGCATTAACAAATTAATTGGTAAACGCTCCTCTTCTTCCCCTGGACGATAGAAATCATATGGAAGATCAGAGGATGAATCCACAACAAGATAATAATCAGGATCAATCGCTGCTTGTTGGAAAAGTTTATAAAGCTCTAGCCAATCATCCATCTGCAGGTTCGGATTGAATTCAACATATTTGAATAAGCGCCTGTTCATGAACCGTTCACATAAATCGCATAAAATTTCGTCGTCTTCTTCCTGCCAAAGTTGGAAATAATAATGAACAATCATCTCATCCAGCTTCAAGTAAGCTTTAAGATCAACTTCTCCCTCAAAAAAGGAGACGAAATGGGTCGGCTTTAGTTTAAATGTAAATTCTTTTGTTTCATACAAATATTTTGCTCGATGGAGGATTTTCGATAGGATTACTTCCGCACTCCGTGTTACTGGGTGGAAATAAACCTGCCAGTACATTTGATAGCGACTCATAATATAATCTTCAACAGCATGCATTCCGGTTGATTTAATGACAACCTGATCATCTATTGGACGCATGACTCTCAAGATTCGTTCCATATCAAAGTGACCATAACTAACACCGGTAAAATACGCATCCCGCTGCAAATAATCCATTCGGTCTGCATCTATTTGGCTGGAAATCAAGCTGACTACTAGCTTATCCTCATAGGTTTTTGCAATGACATCTGCAACGTTTTGAGAAAAGCCCGTACTGACGCGTTCCAGTATTTCATTTATTTTCGTGTCTCCGATAACAATTTGTTGGGTGAAATATTCATGATCGAGTTTAAACACCTTTTCAAAGGAATGTGAAAAAGGGCCATGACCCAAATCATGCAAGAGTGCAGCACAGAGACAAAGCAATCGTTCATCTTCATTCCAATGGGGACGATCCTGGAAATTATTTATAATCCGGCGTACAATTTCATACACACCAAGCGAGTGATTGAAGCGACTGTGTTCAGCGCCATGGAAGGTCAGGTTCGTTGTTCCTAGCTGCTTCACCCTGCGCAGTCTCTGGAATTCAGGTGCTGCGATTAAATCCCAGATCACGCGGTCCTTCACATGGACATACCGGTGGACAGGATCTTTAAATACCTTTTCTTCCGATAATTTTTCGTCTTTATATGACATTCGATTTTCCCCATCCGTTCTTTTTCGGCGATTTTAGTTTATTATATAATAGATAATCAGCGGATTAAAGGGTAAGGAGGCAATTATGAAAAACTGGAAAGAAATAATAAGTCATTCGACATTTCGATATATGGATCATTCTAATGAGAAAACGTTCTATAAAAAGCCTTACACTGCACTGACTTCATTTGCAGTCGATGATGCTCTGGCAATGTCTGTCAGTAATGGAGAATCCCCACCAGCAATACGACTTTGGGTGCATCCACCAACAATTGTACTTGGTATTCCGGATGCCAGACTCCCTTACTTGGAGGAAGGTGTACACTATTTGACGGGACAAGCATATCATGTCGTCGTCAGAAATTCGGGCGGACTTGCGGTTGCGCTTGATCAAGGCGTTCTAAATCTCTCACTCGTTATTCCCGGTGTCAAGCACCTGTCCATCCAGGACTGCTATGATGCAATGGTAAGCTTTGTCCAGTATATGCTCCGTGACTTGACCGACGCCATTGAAGCTTATGAGATTGTTGGTTCCTACTGTCCCGGTGATTATGATTTGAGTATTGGTGGCAGAAAATTCGCTGGCATTTCACAGCGGCGTGTAAAAGACGGTGCAGCCGTGCAAATCTATCTTGATGTGGAAGGAAACAGTAAAAAGAGGGCTTCTGTCATTCGGCATTTTTATGACCTTAGCAAAAAGAACGAAGCGACCAAATTTGATTACCCGACAGTAGAGCCAGAAGTGATGGCATCCTTATCGGAACTGCTCGGTGTGCAACTCACTGTGGATGAAATGAAGCAAAGAGTCCATGCCACATTGGATGACTTTAGTGAGGAAATCGTTGAGACGGATTTTACCGATGCTGAAATTGCTGTTTTTGATAAAAGGTATGCTTTGATGGTAAAACGGAATGAAGTGATCGCTTTGATGCAGGAGTAAAAGCTATATTTGATTCGCGAAACTCCCACTCTCCGCCCCACAAAAAGCTGTTTTTGACACATTATCTATAAACTACGAAGTAACTGAACTGCTTGTTTTCTATCAGTATGCAGAAACTTCGGCGACCGCTCTGGGAAATATACTTCGCTTTCCGCGGGCGGCTGGTGAGCCCCTTCATGCTAACGCATTTCAGAGTCTCACCTATGCCTTTCCTCCCGCTGGAGTCTTCGTATATTTCCCAGAGCTGGTGTTAAGCCTACAAAAGATTAACAGCTTAGTGATATTAGATAAAAATCGTATCACAACTTCACCAGTCCGGGTGAGCGGCGGGCGGTGACTCCTGCGGGAACAAATGTTTTCGGTGGGGCGAGTAATCGCAGTCCCAGCACGTGTCCGAAGACCAGAAGAGTGGTTTTCTCTTCGGGGCTGAGGCCGTGCCCTAAGGATGCGCATCCGCCCAGAGCGATACCGGACGGTGGGACAAGCAGTTACTTCGCATTTCATCTCAACTACGAAAATTGTAAAGCAACAAACATTATGAAAAGAACCCAAAAAAAGTCCTGCATCAAATTACCATGCAAGACTTTTTTGATATTTACTCAGCTACTGCCTGTGCAGCAGTAATGATTGCTAAATTATATACATCTTTTGAGTTACAGCCACGGGAGAGGTCGTTAACTGGTTTATTCAAACCTTGCAAAATGGGCCCGACTGCTTCAAATCCACCTAGGCGTTGTGCAATTTTATATCCAATATTTCCTGCTTCGAGACTAGGGAAAATAAATACATTTGCATTTCCTTTAAGTATGGAGTCTGGTGCTTTTTTCTCTGCTACACTAGGTACAAATGCAGCGTCAAATTGTAATTCCCCATCGATCATAAGCGCAGAATCCTTTCCTTTGGCTATTTCAAGAGCGTTTAAAACTCTTTCTGTTTCTTCCGATTTTGCTGAGCCATTTGTGGAGAAACTTAACATAGCTACACGAGGATCTACATCAAATAAACGAGCTGTAACTGCACTTTCAACAGCGATTTCAGCAAGGTCCTGACTGTCTGGAGCAATGTTGATTGCACAATCCGCAAACACGTATTTTTCATCATTGCGAACCATGATAAATACACCGGATGTTTTTTTAATCCCTTCTTTTGTTTTGATAATCTGTAATGCCGGACGAACCGTATCAGCAGTTGAATGAGCTGCACCACTTACAAGTCCATCTGCTTTATTCATATATACAAGCATGGTTCCGAAATAATTTTCGTCAAGCAGAATTTTACGTGCATCTTCTTCTGTTGCTTTCCCTTTACGGCGTTCGACAAAGCTTTTAACCATTTCTTCCATTTCTGCATAATCACTTGGTTCAAGAATCGTACAGGTGGATACGTCTACACCAATTTCCCTCGCCTTTTTGCTGATGCTTTCTTTGTTTCCGATGATTATCGGAGTTAAGACCCCAGCAGAAGCTAACTGACTGGCTGCTGTTAGAATACGTTCATCGAGACCTTCCGGAAAAACAATTTTCTTACCCTTTGATGATACTTTATCTGTTAATTGATCAAATAATGTGCTCATAGTAAAACCTCCAAGTTAAAATACACTCCTACTTTCAGTGACAATCATAAACGATTTAAATGGATATTTAAAGAATAGAGCGCCTGTAAGCTAACAATTTTTGACAAAGAATCGACAAATAATGTAAATCACTGACTTTGAGACCCCTTTCATATGATTAGAATACCCTTATTGTGCTATAGTAAAAACATAACAAGTTATTTTATATAAATCAGGAATTCAGGAGTGATTAAACAATATGGCTGAAGCAGTAATAACAGTTGATGGTTGGTCCGCATTGCATGATACTCGTACATTTGACTGGACCTCATGGAAATTAACATCACTAGAAGAAAGAGAAGCAGCAGTAAAAGAATTCAAAGAATTAATCACAAAATGGGAAGCAGTTGAGGAAGCAAAAGAAGGCAGCCACGCTTTATATAAGGTTGTCGGTAATAAAGCTGATTTAATGTTCGTATTCCTTCGTCCAACAATGGATGAATTGGAAGAAATTAAAACAGAAATCAATAAATCTAAAATTGGCGATTTTCTTATCCCTGGATACTCCTATGTATCCATCATTGAAATGACGATGCATAATCCAATGGATGAAGGTAAGGACCGCGAATTATCACCATATGTAAAAGATCGCTTGAGACCTATTATGCCAAAATGGGAACATGCATGTTTCTATCCAATGGCACGTCGCCGTTGGTCGGATGCAAATTGGTTTGAGATTGATAAAGAAGAAAGAACAAAATTACTCTATGATCATGGAATGACTGGTAGAAAATACGCTGGAAAAGTAAAAGAAATCATTACTGGCTCTATCGGACTGGACGAGTGGGAATGGGGCGTAACACTTTTTGCTCATGATCCATTACAGTTCAAGAAAATTGTTTATGAAATGCGTTTTGATGAAGTAACTACAAAATATGCTGAATTTGGCGATTTCATCGTAGGTAATTATCTTCCAAAAGAAAACGTGGATGCGTACTTCACTTTATAATAACCATAATTTTAAAAGACTTTCCTTCTTTCATCTACAAGAAGGAAAGTCTTTTTTTTGTCATCATTTTTTATGTCTAGGCATACAATTCTTTAGTGAGTTCAGCATTACAATCAGCCCGAATAAGGAATGGCTTCTAGGAGCCAAAACTGACCGAATCAGATTAATGACCAAGGGGAAGTTACGCTTCTTTCCCGAAAACTTAAACGAGAAATCCACAGGAGGTTTTATAATGAGTGAGAATCAAGGTAACATCCATCCGCAATACCAACAACCTAGTCAAGGAGGTCCATATTACTACTACCCTTCAGCTCCCCCGGCGCATTACCCGATGTATAATACAAGACAGTTTCCGCAGCCTCAACCACAGCAACAAACACAGCCGCAACCTCCAGAGATACCAGGTATGCTCCCCTTGCAGCAGTCATACATTGAAAACATTTTACGTTTGAACCGTGGAAAACTTGCTACCTTTTATTTAACATTTGAAAACAATACACAATGGAACGCAAAGACTTTTACGGGGATTATTGAAGCAGCTGGCAGGGATCATATTATTTTAAGTGAGCCGGATACTGGAAGAAGGGTCCTTTTACTCATGATTTATTTAGACTATGTCATCTTTAATGAGGAAATCGAATATGACTATCCATACGGCCAGCAGCAACAGATGGCCGACTTCCCACCAAGGTAGAATGCGGTGTATGTCCTGTAAAAATATGAAAAAAGGATGACACCGATTTAATCGGGTCATCCTTTATTCCATTTGCTTCACTTGAGAGAGGCGATTATGATGAGACATCCCTATAGAAAGTTAGTTCAAATGGAATTAATTTCACTTTTATTTGCATGTATCATTGGTTTTTCAGCTTTAATTGCCGGTTATATCATTATTGTGTTTTTATCGATTTATCTGGTTGTACTGAGTTTATTTTGTGACGCCATGATTTTAATGTATACGCGTCATTCTGTTGAAGGTGGGAAACAAGCTGTTCGTGGTGCGATGTTGTTCGTGTTCACGACTTATTTCATATTTCAATTATAGAAGATGTTCAAAACGTCCGCCTTTTTGAACATCTTCTTATACGTTTTTCATAACTGCAATTCCAACGAGAACCCAGCCTATCAGAAAAGCCACTCCCCCAATTGGCGTGATCATTGCAAAAGTTTTGATCGATGTTAGTGCGTATGTATACAGGCTACCGGAAAATAAAATGATGCCGGCAAAGAACATCCAGCCTCCAATTGTTAATAGTCCGTCACTTTGGAACCTCGAAAGTAACATTCCTGTGATGAGGAGTGCCATCGTATGGAACATCTGATAAGTAACTGCCTTCTCCCATGTGGCAATGGCTTTTTCTGATATTCTGCCTTCCAAACCATGTGCACCAAATGCACCCAGTGCCACCGCTAAAAACCCATTTATTATTCCCAAAATCAAAAATAGTTTCATATTCTATGTACCTCTTTTCTACATTTAAAAATCAAAGATAGATTTCCCGTTCGCTTCTTCGTGATTAACAATTGGTTTTGTTGCTTGCTTTTGCTGAACTTGTTTACTGCCGGGCTGCTCACCAATCATTGCTTTCATTTCTTCTTTCGTAAATTCAGTTTCTTGTTCTGCCTTTTGATCTTCCTCGAGGAAAAGATCGCTTAATAAGCGAACATTAGCTATGTGCGCTACCATTTTTGCATGAGAATGCTGACTCTCTTTCGCCTGATATAATTCATCAATCATCTTTTTTATAATTGTTCCATTTGTTATTGCCATCGTATCGCTCCTAACTTACCATTTCCAATGCCATCATTATATCATGATTGGATGTCGATTTATAGAAAGGCTGACTCCAATAGAAAAAGCCCTTGGAATTCAAGAGCTTCAATTATGAGTTCATGGTACATAAAATAAATTCTTTTTGTTTTAATTCAGCTTCCAGTTGTTCTTTGGTATAGCGTTCATACATCCATTGCAAAAATCTAACTTCATCTTCCTGCAAATTTCTGCCAAGCTTCACTGTCATACCGTTACAAATACAAAAAAAGCTTTTCATCCCGCTAACACTCCCCTTATACTGTACCACTGAAGATTATGTGTTCATTATAATGGTTCTTTTTATAAGAAGCAACATTAAATTTAAAATTAACAGAATTTACTGATTAGGTTACTTACTCAACTTTCACAAAAAATAGATAAGTTAGCCTTTGTCGAATTAGGAGGGCTCGTGATACATTGCTGAAGTTGGCTATGGATTAACTGTTTGCACGAAACAGTCCGGATACATTTTGACTCCAAGGCTCTTTTTTAATTTTGTTGCTTATTATCATCGCATTTTATATAAAATACGAAGTAACTGAACACCTTGCTAAATCTGGTAAAATAAGGGTATTTTCGTAATGTTTATCTTTTAATCATCGGAGAGTTGAGATGAAATGTGAACTATGATAAGTAACTTCGGCGACCGCTCTGGGGAAATATACTGCGCTTTCCGCGGGCGGCTGGTGAGCCCTCCTCGTGCTTCGCGTCTTTAGGGGTCTCACCGATGCCTTTCCTCCCGCTGGAGTCTTCGTATATTTCCCCAGAGCTGGTTTTAAGCTTATAAACGATTAGCTCCTTGGTTATTGATGTAAAAACCGGATCACACAGCTTCACCAGTCCGGGTGAGCGGCGGGCGGTGACTCCTGCGGGAAAAGCACGTGTCCGAAGACCCCGCAGAGTGGGTTTCTCGAGGAGGCTGAGGCCGTGCCCTAAGGATGCGCATCCGCCCAGAGCGATCCCGGACGGCGAGTAGAGACATTCTAAGTACCCCAGTTACCTATTTGAACCTCCTTTATTGGTGCGAAGTTGAGTTATTTAATAAACAAAAAGTGAACCCCCGTAAAATGGAGGTTCACCTTCTATTAATTTGGTTGATTTAATTTTTCTTCCAATTTTTCTTCCAGCTCTGTGAGACGAGCTCTTAGTTCATTTATATCTTCTTTCGTAGCAATTCCGTTATCTTTCGCCATTTTACTCATTTGTTCGTAATTTTTGGAATTCCACTCATCCTTTTTCATGGCGCCTTTATCAACAAAATTCTGCATTACTGTTTTAGCCTGCTCTTGGGTTAGTTCATTTTTGTCGACGAGTTCTTTTAGTTTCAGGCTTAATTTCTCCTTGCCACTGACTGCAGCACCAAGACCAAGTAAAAATCCCTTTTTTAAATAATCACTCATTTTCAACACTCCCTTATTTTCTGGATCGAATCAACCTGTAATGGTTTACGAAAATCAAGTTCAGTAAAAATAAAGATATCCCAGCAAGCACAAGTCCAATGATGGCCATACTATTCAGTTGGATACTGAATCCCCATATCGCAATGGCAACTCCTGTTACTACCATCATAAAGGAAAGTACCTCCATTAGTAAATAAAATTGATGTTTCATTTGAACATGATGCTTTTCTTTATCCCACTCTCTATCCTTTTCCCCACTTTCCAGGAAATTTAACAATGCCTTTGGATAGGACCTTACTGGTTCGGTTAGATTTTTGGCATATTGCTTCGTTACCGATTCTACAATACTTTTTCTGCCAAACCAATTTTTGATTTTCGGAATCGCCCATTTCTTCAAATCCATTTCAGGATAAATGGAGAATAAAATCCCTATAACAATAGAAACTGCCCGTAATAAATAGGCATAATCGGCAGGCAATTGTATCGGCTGGTCTTTAACGATCAAACTGATATCTTCACCTAATTGATTCATTACCTTTGAGTCAATATTTTTAAGTGATCCATCTGAGTACATATCAACCGTTTCTTTAATTACTTTTTTTAATTTCTTCTTATCCGCATTTGGAAGAATAAAGTTCATCTGATCAAGGGCAGAAAGCACGATATCATAATTCTCGATAATGAATCCTTGCACAAGTAATTTAAATTGCTCGGTATCCTCTTTTTTAATTTCTCCAATCATTCCAAAGTCAATGATTGCAATTGTTCCGTCTCTTCGCACAATGATATTCCCAGCATGTGGATCCGCATGAAATTTCCCTGGGTGGAGGAACTGATCAATATAATGATCAAACAAAATTTTTGTTGTTTTCTCTATATCTATATGATGCTGTTGCATAAAGAATGTATCTGTTATTTTTGCTCCATCCACCCATTCCATCACAAGAACCTTTTCCGTACATAAGTTTTTAAAATAGTTAGGAATGTATATATCCGGTTGGTCTTTATATCGTTCTCTGAAATATTCTCCGAACTCCAATTCCTGTTCATAATCCAGTTCACGGTTCATAACCAAGACAAGCTCTTTATATAGGGAATTTAAATCCGCTTTCTTACCAAAGGCAGTGAAGACTTTTAGAATCCAGAAAACAATTCTTAATGCAATAAAGTCTTTATGAAAAACTTCTTCAATTCGGTGACGTCGAACCTTTATTGCAACTTCGGTACCATCTGTAAGAACGCCTCTATACACGTCTCCAATCGAGGCAGAAGCAATTGCCTGATTCTCAAGTTCTGAAAGGTGGTTAAAAATATCTGTTCCCCATTCTTTCCTTATCGAAGAAAGCGCCGTTTCATATGGCATTGGTGGAACATGATCCACTAATTCACTCAGCTCTTTTATAAAAATATCCGGCATAAAATCAGTCCGTGTACTTAAAAACTGACCAAGCTTTATGAGGATGCCACCAAGTCTCTCTGCTTTTTCCCGGTATTCAACTGCCATGTGGTATAACATATCGTTCCATTTATGGACGGTCTTCTTATCCCAGAATTTGTTTTTAAATTGAAAGTAATAGATTTTTACAATGAATTTAATAGCCATCCATACGATAATGGTACTGCGATAAAGAATATTATATTTGAATAGCTTCCCCACTTACAACACCCCATCATTGTTTACCCCAAATAGCCATCTTCTAATACATTTAACGATATCTGATAATAATAGGTTTGTACAGAACGAAATAGATGTGAAATTGGATAACTCCTAATGGGTAAATTTTCAACGGATATTCGCTTGAATATATTTACAGCGAGTTGTATAATCATACAGTTGGATTTATCCACGATTTTTTTGGGTATTAGAATGTTGGAGGTTATTATGAAAAATTATACGATGATAGATCATTTGAAATTTATTATCCCTTCGCTGATTGGTATCTTTTTATTTATGGTGCCTATTAATACAGCGGATGGCGTAACAATACCGATAGCTATTTTGGCAAATTGGATTCAGGCATTACTTGCAGACCAATTATCTGCAATTATGATGGTAATTATTGTTATTACAGCAATTATGACGTTATTTGCAAAAATTGCTGGGAAGAAGGCTTTGGCTAGAACACCATTCTTTCAGCAATTATTTTATAATAGTAATTTTTGGACGATAACAAGGGTCGTTGCAGCTATTTTTGCAATAATGGTTTACTTCCAGCTTGGTCCTGAAGCGGTTTACGGTGAAAATACAGGGGGCATGTTATTAAACAGTTTACTTCATGTGCTGTTTGCCGTTTTCCTGTTTGCTGGTTTATTTTTACCGCTGCTTATGAACTTTGGGTTATTGGAATTGTTTGGAACGTTGATGACGAAAATCATGCGTCCACTATTCCGCCTGCCAGGAAGATCTTCGGTAGATGCTCTGGCTTCCTGGGTTGGTGATGGTACGATAGGAGTGCTGCTTACAAGCAAGCAGTATGAAGAAGGATATTACACGAAGCGGGAAGCAGCCGTAATTGGTACTACTTTTTCGATTGTATCCATTACGTTCTCTCTCGTTGTCCTGACAGAGGTGGGACTTGAACATATGTTTGTTCCATTTTATGTGACGGTAGCATTCGCAGGATTTATCGCAGCATTAATTATGCCGCGTATTCCACCGTTATCTCGAAAGACCGACACGTATGTTAGTGACGCTTCCACAGGTATAGATGAAACGATACCTGCTGAGGATAATGTGTTTACGTTTGGTTATAAAAAATCATTGAATCGTGCCAAAAAGGAAACAAGTGTATATCAGTTCTTTAAAGAAGGAGCACAGAACATTCTCGACATGTGGATGGGTGTTGCACCTGTAGTAATGGCATTCGGGCTTGTTGCGCTCATTATCGCTGAATATACTCCTGTCTTCCAATGGCTGGGAGCGCCTTTCATCCCATTACTCGAACTGATGCAAGTTCCATTCGCTGCTGAAGCATCCGAAACAATTTTAATTGGCTTTGCAGATATGTTCTTACCTGCAATCATCGGTTCAACCATTGAAGCAGAGATTACTCGTTTTATCATTGCTGCACTCTCTGTAACACAATTAATCTATATGTCTGAAGTTGGAGGGCTACTGTTGGGTTCCAAGGTACCCGTATCTTTTAAAGACCTATTCATTATCTTCCTCCTGCGTACAATCATCACGTTACCGATCATTACGTTGATTGCACACCTTATATTTTAGAAAACAGTAGCCAAAACGAAACAAAAAAACAAAAGCAGGCGTTCCTAACTTAAGGATCGCCTGCTTTATATATATTTCAAAAAAGGGGGTAACTGGTTATACGTTTTAACTGCCATAATGTTTCATGTTTTATAATATAAATTTAGTTTTAAGTCTGTACGGATTTCCTTTTCTTCATTACCTTTTTTATCATCGAAGCTTTACCTTCAATAAATGGCTGCCACAGACCAAGGACCGGCTTACTGGAGAGGATCACTACGATTAATGCTGAAATTGCTGCAAGTCCTAGAACATCAAACACATGATTCACCTCAAATAGATTATGTTGACGGATATACTGGACAAAAAATCCGTGTAGTAAATAGACATACAATGTTCGTGTACCGAGCTTGGTAATCCATCCTAGATTCTTTTTCGGAACCCACGAAAGAATACTCACGATCATAATCGCTGCTGTCATATAAACTAGTAATCTGGCAATTCCCCCATAACTCTCCATACCTAAGTCACTATAGGATTTTGAAGCAAGTAACCATCCTGAATTAATTTTTGGCAAGTAATAAATGGCGAATGCCATTCCTGCCATAACAATAACAGAAGTGATTTTTACAGCTCTGTGTTTTATCCACATGACTTGTTTTTCTGTTAACCAAAAACCGATTAAGAAAAACGGGAAAAACACAAATGTACGTGACAGGCTAAATGTGTGACCAATCTCACCGAAGTAACCTACAATCAATCCGATTATCACTGCTATCGAGATACTCATTGCAACTGGTATTTTTTTAAACCAATATAAAAGAATATGCCAGCTGAATAGACTGAGCAAGAACCATAATGACCAGTGTGGATAAAATATATCCGCCTGCCAACCCGCCTTCCCGATAAAAAAGTAATAGATTGTATATAGGACTTGGAAAATAAGGTATGGGATCAATAGCTTTTTAGCTAAATTCAACATGTAATCTTTATTTCCTGAGCCTTTCGCAAAGAATCCTGCCAGTAGAATAAAAGCCGGCATGTGAAAGGTGTAAATCCATGTGTATAATGTATTCATCTCCTTGGAACCCTCTACAAACGGCTGAATAATATGGCCAAAAACGACTAAAAAGATCAATAAAACTTTTGCATTATCAAAAAATGGGTTTCTTTTCATACGTACTCATCCTCTAACATTGTCTGTTGACATGTAATAAACACTTTACCCTATTTTTATGTAAAAAACATACAAGATGAATCAATTTCATCGTTTTGTCATTACTTTGTTAGCGGGTTGATAAAATGAAGCAGGTTTGTAATCTGCAGGAAAATATATTTTTTCGATAGCTGAATATTGTGTATAAACTGCGAAGTAACTACTGATTTTCTATCAGTATGCAGACACTTCGGCGACCGCTCTGGGAAATATACTTCGCTTTCCGTGGGCGGCTGGTGAGCCTCTTCATGCTAACGCATTTCAGAGTCTCACCTATGCCTTTCCTCCCACTGGAGTCTTCGTATATTCCCCAGAGCTGGTATTAAGCCTACAAAAGATTAACAGCTTAGTGATATTAGATAAAAATCGTATCACAACTTCATCAGTCCGGGTGAGCGGCGGGCGGTGACTCCTGCGGGAACAGCACGTGTCCGAAGACCTGAAGAGAGGTTTTCTCTTCGGGGCTGAGGCCGTGCCCGCGGAAAGCATCCGCCCAGAGCGATCCCGGACGGCGATAGAAGCACACGATTTTGGATATCAGCTAGTAGTTACTTCGCATTTTATCTCAACTGCGAGGATTATAGAGCAACAAACATTACGAAAAGAGCCTTTCAATGAAAAAAGCCTCCTTGATTGGAGACTTTTACGTTGCGGCCTTTTTCTTTGGTGCAGTTGTTTTTGCTTTGCGTTTGGGCTGTTTTGGTTGTTTTGGCTTCGGCTTTTCTGATTTGGCTCTTTCCAATGATGCTTGCAGTGCATCCATTAGATTGGTGACATTGTCTGGAACCGGTTTGTCTGTTGCAGTTTCTGTTTGTTCCTTATTTTTCTTTTCCTCAATTAAATCGAGTAGAGCAGTTCGGTAATCATCATTATATTTTTCCGGTTCAAATTCGGTTGTTAATTGTTCAATCAGCATTTTGGCTGTATCCAATTCTTTAGCTTCTATTTTTACCTCTTCTGGGATATTCGGTACATCCTGCACGCTACGTACCTCATCGGGATAATGGATTGTTTCGGCAACGAGTGAGTTTTCATATACACGAATGACTGCCAGTTGTTCTTTGGAACGGATAATCATTTTTGCAATGCCAATCTTTCCAGTATCGTTCAACGCACTACGCAGCAAGCTGTATGCTTTGCTGCCTCCTTCATTTGGGGAAAGGTAATAACTTTTTTCAAAATAGATTGGATCAATATCTTCCAGTTTGACAAAGTCGACAATTTCTACGGCTTTATCTTCCTGCTCTTTCTTTAATGCTTCCATATCTTCATCGTCCAAAACAACAAATTTATTTTTAGCATATTCGTACGCTTTTACAATATCTTCATTTTTAACTTCTTTTTCGCAAACTGGGCATACCTTTTCATATTTTACAGGTGACTTGCATTCTTTATGAAGCTGTCTGAGTTTTACATCCTTGTTTTCGGTTGCAGCATGCATTTTCACAGGAATATTAACTAAACCAAAGCTAATCGTTCCTTTCCACATCGTATGCATCGCGTAACCCCCTTTTTCGTTAGTTTGCTATAACCATAATTTTTTATTCCATTCCGGTTATTATCCCTAAAAAGAGCCATTTTAATAACAGGAGGTGTTTTCATTGGAAATAATGAAGCCTGTTGCAAGCTCTGAAATTCCAAATGAGGATGCATGGATCTATGAAGTAAAATATGATGGTTTTCGTTGTGTATTGTCGTGGGATATAGATGGAAATATTCGATTAACGAGTAAAAATAATAAAAACCTTACTGAAAACTTCCCGGAAATTATTGATTTTTGTAAGGGCAACTTTACATCGATGGAACCATTTCTGCCCTTCACACTGGACGGGGAACTTGTTATTTTAAATCATACGTATCAATCCAGCTTCTCAAGCATTCAAAAAAGGGGAAGATTGAAAAATAGAGAATCGATCCAACAGGCAGCCCGTATGAGACCAGCCTTATTAATGGTCTTTGATTTACTGGAAATAAAAGGGACTTCGACGAGAACACAAAATTTCTCAATGAGAAAGAAAAGTTTGGAGAGCTTATTTGCAAAATTAGAAGTTGGCGATATGATGAAGTTGGTAAAAAGTTTTCCAAATTTATCACAGATCACTAGCGCAGTGTTCGAATCAAAGGCTGAAGGCATCGTCGCTAAGCGCAAGACAAGTAACTACATATCCGGAAAAAGCCATCGCGATTGGTTCAAAATAAAAAACTGGCGTAAGATCCAAGTATTTCTGACAAAATACGATCTGGAAAACAGTTATTTTGAAGTGGCTGTTTTTAAGGATGGAGATATAATGACAGTAGGTAAATGCAAGCACGGATTGGATTCTGAATCTTTCCAGACATTAAAGGAGCTCTTTTTGTCGAATGGGGAAAAAGATGGACAGGTCTATACACTTCCACCTGCAATCTGCGCGGCGATCCATACACTTGATTTATATCAAGGTGAATTGCGTGAGCCCGAGTTTGCCAACCTCTTGCCAAATGGTAAACCGGAAGAATGTACTTGGAATCAATTACAACTCGACATGGCGATGCTGCCAAAGAATATTAATCTAACAAATACAGACAAATTGCTATGGCCAGATGCATCCTACACCAAAGGCAATCTCCTCACCTTTATCCGTGAAATATCTCCGTACATGCTCCCATTCCTGCATCATCGAGCATTGACCGTTATTAGGTGTCCGGACGGAATCGACAAGGAGCATTTTTTTCAAAAGCATCTACCGGATTACGCTCCTGATTTTATTACTGGTGTACCTTCTGGGGATGACAAAGTGATTGTATGTAACAATCTGGAATCTCTTGTATGGTTTGCCAATCATGGTTCTGTTGAATATCATATTCCATTTCAAAAGGTCCACAGTACGGTTCCGACAGAAATTGTATTCGATCTCGACCCACCGGATAGGGAGCATTTTTACTTAGCTATCGAGGCAGCCAAGCTTATTCGCACATTGCTGAATGATCTCGAACTGAAGTCTTTTGTTAAAACTTCCGGAAATAAAGGACTGCAGATTCATATTCCGATTCGGGAAGGGAGTATGACTTATGAAGAGACAGCAATATTTACGCAAGCGATCGCCTGGACAATTGAAAACACGTCTCCAACTTTATTTACTACCGAACGAATGAAGAAAAACCGAAATGGCAGATTGTATATCGATTATGTTCAGCACGGAAAGGATAAAACATTAATCGCCCCTTATTCGACACGTATGACAAAGGAAGGTACGATTGCTACTCCATTATTTTGGGATGAGGTGAAAGAAGGATTACACCCGACACAGTTTACAATTGATGTTGTGGTCAAACGTGTTCAGGAGTTAGGTTGCCCTTTTGCTGATTATTTTGAGACTGCTGCGGTTCAGAAATTGGATAAGGTATTGAAGTTAGTGAGAAGCTGAGCCATTTGGTGTGGTAGTTCCATTTGTTAGTGATTTGAAATCCATTTGCTGTAGGTTTTTCTTCTGTTTTTCATTTTTTTCGGGCATTGGACCCTCCCCTCAAAAAAACAGGCTGTCTATTGCAGGCAGCCTTAAGGGAGGAACATTTACCAGTCATTTAAATTTGTGTTTTCTTTAAATCAGCCATTGCTAGTCATATTCTATGGAACCTACAATGCTGCAGATCCACCATCAATCGAAATCACTGCTCCATGAATATAGGATGCTTCGTCACTTAGTAGAAACGCAACGACATTTCCTACTTCATGATTATTTACCCACTTCTATCTTATATTCCTGATGTTCATGTAAACCTTCATCATCTTCAACATGAATAATGACTGTATATGATCCATTTTCAACAAATGAATAAGGGCTCGTATATTCACCTGGAACAGATTCTTCCGTATCTACCCAATCATGCTTCTCTGAATTACTATCATTTACAATTTCATAACGAACATCGGCATTCTCAAAAGCTTCGTTGTCCATTTGTAAATGAACTGTCAAATCGATTTCTTGATTTACTGTGATTCCTTCAGGTTCCATAAAGTCCATTTCAAACCCATCATTATTTCCGGAATGTTCATGATGCCCATCATCCTCGTGGTTTTCTTCTCCTTGGTCAGCACTTGCACCTTCACCAATGGTAATCGATTTCTTTGGCATCGTGTGTATAGCCCTTGCACTTGTGTGTGCATACATTTCATAAACTCCATCGTGGTCAAATGACACTTCAGTAGAATATGTTCCGTCTCCATTATTAGTTGCATCAACCTTTATACTATCTTCTTCATTTCCCTTTTCCCAATACTCAAATTTTACCTCATCCGCATCTATAACTTCCTCATCACCATATGTAACAATTGCATTCAGTTCAATTGTTTCACCTGCAGCAGCCTGCTCAGGAACATCAAATTCAACATCAAGTGATTTCAGTTCTTCATCCTCAGTTTCCGTTTCAGCTGTGCCATTACACGCAGCTAAAACACAAATTAACAATATAAACATAAATAATAAACTTTTTCTTGTCATTTTTAAGTTCCCTTCTTTCATGATTCTCGTTCAAGAATAAAATCATCTTTAACTAACATCGATTACCTTAGCTAAAGTAAAACATTCTAAAACAAAATGTATCAGCAAGGGGGTTACTAATCAATAGATTTTATGTGAACAATATGGTAAAACACTAAGAAAACCATCAAAGTTAACGATTTTGAATATAAAAAGATCGCTCCACCAACTTGTGCAGCGATCTTTCATTATTTTAGATTAGGTTGTAGTTCCAGCTCAACATTTCCTTGGATTGCCCGTGAAATCATACAGCTTTTCTCTGCCTTTACGACAAGCTTCTCTAATTTTCCCTGTTGTTCATCTGTAGCCGTTTCTTTTAAAGAAACGGTTGGACGGTGAATAATCTTTTTGTATGTAATGATTCCTCGCCTTACCTCAACAATCCCCTCTGATTCCAGCGACATTTCATGCAGTGGCAGTTCTGCTCGTTCAATCAATGCTGCCAATGTAATGATGTAGCAGGTTGCGGCTGCACCTAATAACATCTCATCCGGATTAGTACCGATTCCAGGGCCATCCATTTCAGGTGGTATGGAAATTTTTGTTTTTAAATTGCCTGCTTCGATATAGCCTTCACTATTTCTTCCGCCTGGCCAGTCTGCTTTTAAATGAAAATGATGTTCTGCCATTTCAATCACCTCTTATTTCTATCTTATCGCAGCTCGCTTCTAAACGAAAATAAAAGCAATCAGCTCCCCCAACAGGACACCGATGATTACAATCATCCATGCCGGCTTTTTCCAGAAATGCAGTAACGCAAACAGAATTGCCGCCATCGCAAAGTCTGCACCGCTACCAACAGAGCTTGTAAATACAGGATCATAAAAGGCAGCCAGTAATATACCGACAACGGCAGCATTAACACCTGTCAGGATCCCTTGAAAGCTCGAGCGATTCCTTAATTCATTTAAGAAAGGCAATGCACCAATAACCAACAGGAAGGAAGGGAGGAACATTGCAATCGTCGCAACAATTCCTCCGGCAATCCCACTCATCATCGTGCCTAAATAACTTGCGAACGTAAATAATGGGCCTGGAACAGCCTGTGCCATCCCATATCCAGCTAGAAATTCCCCGCTAGTTACAAGACCATTTGGAACCACTTCCTGCTCAAGGAGCGGCAACACTACATGGCCACCACCAAAAACAATGGAACCAACTCGAAAGAAGATATCAAAGATGGTAATGTAATTATTTGTCACCACCTGTGATACAATCGGCAGACCTATTAACAATACAGCGAGAATTGCTAACGATATCACACCCTGGGTTTTCGTAACAGTTACTTGAAACGGATTGACCTTAGGCTGTACCTGTTTGGAAAACATAAAGTAACCAACAAGTGCAGCGGCTATAATAATTAGAATTTGAATAAATGCTGATGGAAACAATAGCATGACCAGGGCGGCCGCCAGTGCCATTGCGATCCTTGGCCGATCAGGAGTGAGATTTTTTCCCATTCCAATTAGTGCATGCGCGACAACAGCTACCGCAACAATCTTCAGGCTGGAAATCCATGTTGCATCTCCTAATGAAAAGGACTGATACAGCAGTGCAAATACGATGAGAACAACAATAGAAGGAATGGTAAACCCGAACCAGGAAACAATTCCACCCATTAATCCACCACGAAGCATTCCAATTGCGATGCCTACCTGGCTGCTTGCGGGGCCCGGCAAAAATTGGCAAAGTGCAATAATATCTGCGTACATTTTATCATCGAGCCATTTCTTTTTATCTACATATTCATCTTTAAAATAACCTAAATGAGCTACAGGTCCTCCAAAAGATGTGAGACCAAGTTTAAACGACGTTATCAAAATTTCAAGTAACGATTTATTTTTCCCCATAAGTACCTCCTGCTAAGATTCAACTCATAAATTACCATACTTTTAACTATTTTGCAGTAGATTTACAAGAATTTAACAATGAAACCTTTTAAAGGCTTAAAACGTAATACGAAGTACCAGATCAGAAAGGCGGAAACCATTTATGCACGATAAGATGAATGCCTATACAAATTACTATTATCAATTAAATGATGCGATAAAATGGAAGGTTTCAAATGGCAAAAAGACATGAATCTAATTATGGCCATTGACTTGTATGTTAGTGGGAAACTTGATAATAACAGTGTTGCTGAAGCTAGCATCCATACAACTCTCGAAACGATACTCCAGACACAGCAGGCTGTAATGGTTGCCACCCTAGCATCTACGACAGCTGCTAACAATTCAAATAATGGCAGCAATTAAGCTGAAACCATAATGGAAGTTGGTTTCCATTATAAAAGTTAAGCTCCTAAGTTTTGTTTCTTTTGATTCTCTATTAAGATTAAATGCGAACTAGGATAGTAACTTCGGCGACCGCTCTGGGAAATATACTTCGCTTTCCGTGGGTGGCTGGTGAGCCCTCCTCGTGCTTCGCGTCTTTAGGGGCCTCACCGATGCCTTTCCTCCCGCTGGAGTCTTCGTATATTTCCCCAGAGCTGGTTTTAAGCTTACAAACTGATAACTACATTAGTGATTTATAAAATTCATATCACCGAGCTTCACCAGTCCGGGTGAGCGGCGGGCGGTGACTCCTGCGGGAACAGCACGTGTCCGAAGACCTGAAGAGTGGTTTTCTCTTCGGGGCTGAGGCCGTGCCCGCGGAAAGCATCCGCCCAGAGCGATCCCGGACGGCGGGAAAAGCAGTTACTTAAAGAAACCAAACAACCACCAGTTACTTCGCATTTTATAGATTTTATGTCATAAACATTTTTTTCAGAGGGACGAGTAATCGCCAAACTTTTGGAATACAACCTAAAGTTGAGAAATCAAACGAACCCATAATAAAAAGCAATCTGCTCCTTTACAATAAGGAACGGATTGCTTTTTATTTGTTACGCTGTTTTTTCTTTTTTCCCTTTTGAACCAAACCAGCCAACTAGAGCAATTAGTACTAATACAACATAGAAAATCGTTTTCCATAATGTGGAATGCGGGAATTCATGAGGGATCCACGCAATATCAGGATGTGCCATTACGATAAC
Source organism: Oceanobacillus sp. CF4.6 (assembly GCF_051262635.1). NCBI lineage: Bacteria > Bacillati > Bacillota > Bacilli > Caryophanales > Bacillaceae > Oceanobacillus > Oceanobacillus sp. CF4.6. The sequence goes on from NZ_JBIMEX010000003.1 coordinate 202,844, forward strand.
CGCTAGTTTCACACCAACCCAACCAACAATCAGGAATGCTGCTATTTCCAAACCTGGCCGGTCATGAAGCAAACCAACGAATATATTGGCAGCAAAGCGCATGATAATCAGACCAATCATACCACCCGCAAAAATTACCGCGAATTGACCTGCATCCAAGCTTCCGACCGTACCCAATCCTGTCGCGGGCAGTGCTACCGCTAACGCGACTGCTGCCAAGATAGAATCCACTGCAAACGCCAAGTCAGCAAATTCGACTTTAACAACCGTAAGCCAAAATTCCTTTTTAGAAGCCTCTGGTTCGTCTCCAGTTTTAATCGGCTCCTCAAGTTTCTCAATGTCATCCTTGGCTTTGGGTTTAAATTTACCATATAAGTTCTTAATCGATATGAACAATAAATATGCCGCACCAAGTGCCTGAACCTGCCATACATCGACAAGGAATGAAATAATGAATAACGAACCGAAACGCAGAACAAATGCCCCTGCCAACCCATAAAATAAAGCCCTTTTCCGTTGTTTTTCAGGAAGATGTCGTACCATAATTGCTAATACAAGCGCATTATCTGCTGCGAGTAGCCCTTCTAGTCCGATTAAAACAACTAAGACCCATAAATATTCCAATAGTAATTCTGTTCCCATGTATACTCTCCTTAAAAATATAGTCTCATTAGCAGATAAAAGCACAAAAAGAGACCTTTACCTGCGAATGGGTAAAGGTCTCGCTAACAACGTGCGTTGCCAATTGAGCCGGAGATATAATCTCGTAATGACGACTTTAATTGTGCAGCTACTCCCCTTTAGGAAATATTAATCTATTAAACATTAAACCCTTTTTAGCTTTAATTGTCAAATCCCTACGCGGTAATTTCTTATAAACTGTTTTCCAGAAGATTGACCATGCAGTTACTCGTTCCACCGAAAAGAATTGTTGTTTTTTACAATAATTCTATAAACTCCGAAGTAACTGCTGGTTGGTTTCTATCGGTATGCAGAAACTTCGGCGACCGCTCTGGGAAATACACTTCGCTTTCCACGGGCGGCTGGTGAGCCCCTTCATGCTAACGCATTTCAGTGTCTCACCTATGCCTCTCTTCCCGTTGGAGTCTCCGTGTATTTCCCAGAGCTGGTATTAGCCTACAAAAGATGCAAGAGCACATTTCTCCTGAAAATAAATCTAAAGTTACTTCGCATTTTATCTCGACTTTGCAAAGATTAAAAAACAACAAATATTACTAAAATAGCCTTCTTCATATCATAGTCTCTTCTATCTTGGTTGGTTAACCATTTCATCTAACATTTGATCCATCGTTTCCTTCAATGATTGTAGGAGTTGCTTACTATGATGATGGCTGTTTCCCCGAACTCCATAGTAGCATTTAAGTTTTGGCTCTGTACCGGATGGACGCAAGCAGACCCAACCATCCTGTTCAAGTATGAATTTCATCATGTTTTCCTTTGGAAGGTCAATGGTCTCTCTCGTATTATCAGCTACTATTATACGCTCACTGCTTAAGTAGTTTTCTATTTTCTCCACTTTAATTCCAGCAATTTCTTTTAATGGATTGGTCCGAATTTCATTCATAATAGTAGCAATCCGGTCAGATCCTTCTTTCCCTTTTAGCGTTAGTGAAGACATTCCCTCTAAATAATATCCATGCTTTTCATACAATACATCCAATGCATCAAACAATGTTTTTCCTTGCTGTTTCCAATAATAAGCCATTTCTGTTGCCATCATTGCTGATTGAACTGCATCTTTATCACGAACAAAACTGCTGATCAGATACCCATAGCTTTCCTCAAATCCGAAAACAAATGTTTCACCTGTCGAATCAAACTGATTAATCTTATCTCCGATGAATTTAAAACCTGTCAATGTATCTATGGTCTCCACTTGGTTTGCATCCGCTATTGCCCTTCCAAGTTCTGTCGTAACGACTGTTTTTATCATGCGGGAGTTTTGGTATATTTTTCGGTCACTGTGTGTCAAAATATAATCGAGAAGTAATGACCCAAGCTGATTACCTGTTAGGACTTGGTATTCCCCTGCTTTATTTTTAACCGCAACGCCTAATCTGTCTGCATCAGGGTCCGTACCTAGCAGGATGTCTGCATTGGTATTCACCCCTAGCTCCATAGCCATTTTAAAAGCCTGATGCTCTTCTGGATTTGGTGATTGAACAGTTGAAAATTCAGGATCTGGCTTTGCCTGCTCCTCTACAATTGACACATTCGTGAAATTCAGCTGTTCCAAACCTTTCGTAACAAGGTGATAGGATGTTCCATGCAATGGTGTAAAAACAATTTGCAAGTCTTTTTCCTGTTCCTGTACTTCAGAGCTCATTTTGGTAATTTGCTCCAGACGAGACAAGTATGCATTGTCTAGTTCAATTCCGAGCCAGCTAAGTAAACCCTTTTCTTCCAAATCCGCTTTTTCCAAATATGGAACCGTCAGCTCATCTTCTGTCTGTTTTATCGTATCGATAATTTTATCTGCTTCTTCTGGTGTAATTTGCCCACCATTTTCATTGTATACTTTAAAACCATTGTATTCTGGTGGATTGTGACTTGCTGTGATCATGATTCCAGCAGCAGTGCTTAAGTAACGAACTGCGAATGACAACAATGGTGTTGGTCTTAGTGATTCAAATAGATGTGTTTTTATTCCATAAGATCCAAGCACTTTTGCAGATTCTATAGCAAATTCCGGCGACATATATCTGGAATCATAGGCAATAACAACGCCTCTGTCTTTCACATTTACACGGTTAGCCAATAGGTAGTTTGCCAGGCCATTAACCGCTTTTCTAACGGTATAAATATTCATCCGGTTGATACCGGCACCAAGCAGACCTCTTATTCCACCTGTCCCGAAAGCCAATTCTTTGTAAAAGGCATCTTCCAGTGCAGCCTTATTATCCTTCTTGTTATGTAATTCTATTTTTAAAGATTCATCGAGATGTTTAAATGAACTCCACTTTTTATATGTATTTTCCCAATTCTCCATACGATAGCCCCCCGTACATCTATTTGCCAAAATTTTAGCACACTTTTGCACTTTATACTATAAGGACGGGTTCCAAAAGGAGGTTCAAAAGACAGTTCAGCTAGTACGAATGTGAAACATTGTTGTGTCATTCTTACCGGACTTTTTGAATATCCTCTATACGTCTAGTTTAGTTACTACCATTTATGGAAATAATCTAATAGATATATAGAAACTTTCTATTATCTCTTTTTGCAGGTAATATAGAAGTATACGAAAAAGTTGAGAAAGTAGTGATTTTAATGGTGCATAAACGCTGGTTCCGAGTTTTTATATTTTTTATTCTTCTCTTTTTGCTGATTTTATTAATTTCTAAAACAACCTTTATATTTATTCCAATTATACAAATTATGGGTGCAGTGGCGTTCCCTATCATTGGAGCTGGGATTTTTTATTACTTAACAAAGCCGATTATGCTCTTCTTTGAACGGCATAAAGTTCCACGTATCTTATCTATCCTACTCGTGTTCGTATTGATTATTATTGTTTTAACGATATTTGTACTATTTATCTGGCCAATTGTCAGGGATCAGGTTACGAATCTTGTAAAGAGCATACCTTCGATGATAAACATGGTAGAAGATTTTATCGATTATTGGCAAAGGAATTATACAGCTATTCCTGAACAAGTAATTACTGCAATTAACGATTTTACAAATAATCTTCCAACTATTATTGAGAGTACACTCGAATACTTATTTGGATTTATCAGTGGGTTTATTGGACATGTCATCAGTTTTGTTGCCGGTGTTGTTTTAATTCCTTTTTTCCTGTTTTTCATGTTAAAGGACGGGGAAAAACTCGTTCCATTTATCACTCATATTTTCAGTGAGAAAAAGGCAACGAATATCCGTAATCTGCTAGGTAAGGTAGATCATGTATTGTCTTCCTTTATACAAGGGCAGCTTATTGTCAGTTTTGTTGTCGGGATATTATTATTAATCGGCTATTTTATTATTGGACTTGACTATGCTTTGGCACTTTCATTGTTCGGAATGTTAACAAACGTTATACCGTATCTTGGACCATTCATTGCAGTGGCCCCTGCCTTAATTGTCGGCGTATTTCAGGATCCAATGAATCTGGTATGGGTTTCTATTATCATGCTGGTGGCACAACAGATCGAAAGTAACTTGATTTCACCAAATGTAATGGGACAGGCATTGGATTTACATCCACTTACCATTATTACAGTTATTCTGGCTGCGGGTAGTATTGCAGGATTTATCGGGATTCTGTTTGCAGTACCATTCTATGCCGTGTTACGTACGATTATTGTCCACTTTTATAGTACCTATGTGGAATCCAAAAAAGATAAAGATGATGCATTAATTTAAGGATATAGAAAAAAAAGGGGAGATTTTATATATGACGAAAGAAGAATTACAAACAAAGTTGGTTGAATTAAAATCAGATTATGTCCGTATTCAAAGTGACTTGGATAAATTGGAATATGTAAAAGGAAGGGTATCATCTGCAGAAGGGCAACTAATTCGTCTCGAAGGTGAAATTGCAGAAGTAAATCGACAGTTGGATGAACTAGAGGAAGCATAAAGAATAGGGAGCAAACCAAGTTTCTGGTTTGCTCCCCTTTTTTATTGATTCGAATTGCGGTTATTATCTAATTTAGCCTGAATCTTGGATTTCTCCTTACTTGGAGGTGTTAAACTTACGATCGTGTCTCCTGATACTGGTACGGTTCGCATTTCCTCAGAGAAGAATTTCAGTTGCCCGGAAGGTTTCACTAAATAAAGGAAAACAGTAGATGGATCTTTGTCTTTCTTATAAGCCTCCAGGTTATATTGCTCTGTCAGTGTTGTCTGACGTACAACAAAACCACTTTCCACTTTTTTATTCAAATCTTCCAGTAAAAACTTCTTATCAAATAATATTCTTCCGCCTACTTTGGACACAACACCGCTCGAGTAGCCATTATCAAACTGTGTGTAAGGACTTACCTTAAATACGTTTGTTCTGCCATATTCCGGTAAGAATGTTGTACAGACTAAAGAATTAAACGAACGCCCACTTGTCAGGGCAAGCATGTAATCATAAGGGATTGTATCCAGGTGATACTCTGTCTGTTCGGAAAGCATATCCCCATGAAAAGTTGGGACACCAGCTTTTCTTGCCAGACTCAGGTGTTCCCATGAAGCGTCCACAATGATAGCTGGTATTTTTGCTTTTGTTAATGATTTTGCTAATTCTACGGTAAATGGATTACTACCGACAATTAACGCTCCCGGATTTCCTTCCATCGAGAGATTTAACTTTTTCGCTAACCAGCCAATAGAAAAACCATGTGCTAAAACAGTAAAGAAAACGAGTGCAAAGGTCAGTGTTGTCAAAATGGATGCATCTTCATATCCAGCATCAGCTAAAACCGTTGCAAAGTAACCAGAAACTGTTAGTGCAACAATTCCACGTGGAGCAATCCAACCCAGTAACGCTTTTTCATTGAAAGACAGCCCTGTACCGATTGTTGATAAAAAGATGGACAAAGGTCTTACTGCAAACATCATTAATAATACGTAACCAATAATATTCGGACTGAAAACATGGAGAATCGTTTCCATTTCTAAAGAGGCTGTCAGCATAATAAAGATGGTCGATGTAAGAAGAACAGAAATGTTTTCCTTAAAGTGACGCATATCCGATATCGAGCTAATTCCCATGTTCGCTAATGTAATTCCCATCGCTGTAACAGATAAAAGACCAGTTTCATGCATAATTTCATCTGCAACAGTAAAACAAAGGATGACCACGACAACAACGGCCGAGGATTTCAGAAACTCTGGCACATGGCCTGTTTCAAACATCCACCCCAGTCCACGTCCAAGCGCCCAACCAAGGATTATTGCAAATAGCGATGCAGCAAAGAACAATAAAAGTTGTGATGGATCGGGGTTGTCAGCAGTGATGAACGTGATAATTTCAAATGCAAAAACTGCCAGTAATGCTCCAATTGGATCAACGATAATTCCTTCCCATTTCAGAATTTTAGCCGGTCTTGCCTTTAATTTTGACTGCCTTAGCAGCGGCATGATTACAGTGGGTCCTGTCACGATGAATAAACCACCAATGACAAACGAAACTGCCCACGAAAGCCCAGCTATATAATGAGCTGTCAGGGAACCAAGGATCCAAGCAATAAATGCGCCAACCGTAGATATTCGAAAAACCGGTTTCCCAATTCCCCGCAACTCCCTAAAACTTAGATTCAAACTTCCCTCAAATAGAATGATTGCCACTGCTACCGAAATGAGCGGACTATATAGTGGTCCAAAATCCTGCTCAGGGTTTATTAGGCCGAAAATCGGACCAATGAGTAATCCTGTAACTGACATTACAACGATTGCCGGCAAACGATAACGCCATGCCACCCACTGTGAACCAATTCCAAGAAATACAATCATCATAATTTCAAATAACAAAGATGGTACCATGCCATACCCCCTTATTCAGATTTCCCTAACTAACGCGTTGATAATATAGTCAAATGACAACCTACACGAAATGAGCGTGATATTTATAATGATATTTTATAGATGAATAAGCAAAATGTAAATTAATTAAGCCGTATTGTTATTTGACTATGAGGAATTGTCAATAATATTTAATGAATTGTTGATCATAAATATATTTTATTTTAAAGAGATGTGCGTATAAAATTCTATTTCCAACCAATTTCGTGCACAATGGAAAAAATATGTTAGGATAAGTTTATACATTTTATAAGGAGGCTCTGCAGCATGTTAGTGAAAGAAAAAAAAATCCTGCAAACTTATTTTGGCTACGAATCATTTCGCCCCGGACAGCAGGATACGATCGATCATATTTTACAGTTCAATAATACACTCGCTGTCATGCCAACCGGTGGTGGTAAATCACTATGTTACCAGATTCCTGGTCTATCCATGGACGGAACTGCAATTATTATATCCCCTTTAATCTCTCTTATGAAGGATCAAGTAGATGCTCTACAGGCGTTGGGTATCCCCGCAACCTTCATCAACAGCTCACTTTCAATAGGTGAACAGCAAACTCGATTACGTGATGTGGAGAAGGGCCGGTATAAATTTGTCTATGTTGCACCTGAACGCTTTGAATCCGGTTCTTTTGTAAATGTAATTAAACGTATCCCCCTTGCACTCGTTGCGTTCGATGAAGCACATTGTATATCCCAATGGGGACATGATTTCAGACCAAGCTATCGCTCCATCGTCCCCAACTTAAAAAGACTGTCCAATATTCCTGTCTTTGTGGCATTAACCGCTACAGCAACAGAGGAAGTTATTTCTGATATTAAGGAACTATTAAATATTACGGACAACCATGTCGTCAATACCGGATTTGAGCGAGCTAATTTATCATTCCATATTGTAAAAGGTAAAGATAAATCGTCTTACATACGATCATTTTTAGATGAACATCAAGAAGAGTCTGGAATTATTTATACTGCTACCAGAAAACAGGCAGACGCTTTGTATGACCAGCTTTCCAAACGCGGGATTACCGTTGCCAAGTACCATGCCGGATTATCGGAAGAAGAACGCAAGCAGGCACAGTCTGCATTCATCCATGATGAAAAGTCGATTATGATTGCAACGAATGCATTTGGCATGGGAATCGATAAGTCTAATGTTCGCTATGTCATTCACTATGCAATGCCTATGAATATCGAATCCTATTATCAGGAAGCAGGAAGAGCTGGACGTGACGGTGAACCAAGTGATTGTATCCTGCTCTTCTCCCCTCAGGATGTGCAACTGCAGAAGTTTTTAATCGAGCAATCCCAGATGGACGATGCTTCCAAGCAAAATGAATACCGTAAATTACAAGCAATTATCAATTACTGTCATACACATGGTTGCCTGACTTCATTTATTTTGGATTATTTTGATGATACCGTAGTAAAGGCAACATGTGGTCGGTGCAGTAACTGCGTGGAGCGCCAGGAAAAAGTTGATATTACGGAAGAAGCGCAAATGATCTTATCTTGTGTGAAACGAATGGGAGAACGGTTCGGTGTTGGAATGACTGCCAAAGTTCTGAAAGGGTCAAAAGATAAAAAAATAAAAGATTTCCGTCTCGATAAAATTCCCACGTATGGAATTTTGTCTGCCTATACCGAGAAAGAGCTCACCGAACGAGTTCACTTTCTTATTGCAGAGCAACTACTCGGAACCGAAGAGGGACAATATCCGACATTACGGTTGAATAAAAACTCCGTAGATGTGTTGAAAGGGAATCGGCATGTTGAGATGTATACAGCTCCAATTCCAACGAGTGACGAAGCTGATTACCATGAGGACTTATTTACAAAACTCCGCGTACGAAGGAAGCAAATTGCAGATGAGAAAAATGTACCGCCATATGTACTGTTCTCCGATGCAACCTTGAAGGAACTAAGTCGCTATTTCCCCACCTCTAAAGAAGACATGCTGGAGATCAAGGGAGTCGGTGAAAGGAAATACGAACAATATGGTGACGACTTCTTGACCGTCATCAAGGAATGGCGAGCAGCCCACCAGGATGTGAAACAAAAAATAAGGATTAGTGATTCTGCAACGAGCCGACCAAAGGCAAAGAAAACCGGTGATGATCGGCCGAGTCATTTGATTAGCTATCAAATGTTTCAATCAGGAAAATCTATTAAAGATATTGCAGCAATCCGCGACTTTTCAAAAATGACTATCGAGAATCATATCTTCAAAGCATTTCAGGATGGCTACCCGCTCGCATGGGGAATCTTTTTTGATGAGACGGAAGAAGCTGCTGTGATTGCTGCGCATAGTCAACTTGAAGAGAAGAAGTTGAAGCCACTGAAAGAAGCATTACCAGAAGAATATGATTATACGAAGATTAAAGCAGTTTTGATTAAAAATGATTTGATGTAAAAGGAACCGCCCGTAAATATATATAACGCTGGACGGTTCTTTATTGGCCTAAACACGGAATAAAAATAGCGATGCACCTCCCAAGAGATGCATCGCTTTTTTTATCTAGGTACTTTTCTTAATGTCTGTTACTTTATAAACCTCGCAGTTGAGATAGAATGCGACGTAACTGCTTTTCCCGCCGTCCGGGATCGCTCTGGGCGGATGCTTTCCGCGGGCACGGCCTCAGCCCCGAAGAGAAAACCACTCTTCAGGTCTTCGGACACGTGCTGTTCCCGCAGGAGTCACCGCCCGCCGCTCACCCGGACTGGTAAAGCTGTATGACGATATTTTAGCTACACCCGTTAATGTAGTAATCGTCAGCAATCTTCTAATTAGCTCTGGGAAATAAACGGATACTCCTACGGGAAGAGAGGCTCACCAGCCGCCCACGAACCGTAAGTATATTTCCCAGAGCGGTCGCCGAAGTTTCTGCATACGGATAGAAAACCAGCAGTTACTTCGTAGTTTATAGATTTTGTGACAAAACAACAATTTTCGGTGGGGCGAGTAACCGTAGATTCAAAACTTTTACTAAAAAGCCTTTATTTATTACTCGCCTTTTACATTCAGTGCCCATGTTCCATTACGGAATACGGCTTCGGTTGTACCGTCTGCTCGTACACCATCAATGTCCATCTTTTCGGATCCAATCATGAAGTCCACATGGATGAGACTATCGTTTACACCATGCTTATCTAGCTCTTCACCACTCATCGCAGATCCACCTTCCAGATTAGTTGGATAAGCTTTTCCTAAAGCAATATGACAAGAAGCGTTCTCATCAAATAATGTATTATAAAAAATCAATCCGGATTGGGATACAGGTGATTCATGTGGCACTAATGCAATTTCACCAAGTCTGCGTGCACCTTCATCAGAGTCGAGCAGATGCTTTAGTACCGCTTCCCCTTGCTCTGCTTTGAAATCAACTACTTGTCCATCCTTAAAGGTAAGACTGAAGTTATCAATCAGGCTGCCACCATAGTTAAGCGGCTTCGTACTGGCAACTGTTCCATTGACACCATATTTGTGAGGCATTGAAAATACTTCTTCTGTTGGAATATTTGGATTGAATGTAACACCGCCTTCTGAAACAGCCGATCCACCTTTCCATCTATGACCAACAGGTAGTTCCAATTCCAAATCTGTTCCAGGTGCTTTAAAGATAAGCTTCTTGTAATTTCTGTCATTCAATACTTCACGTGCAATTTTTAATGTCTCATTGTGTGCATCCCAGGCTGCGATTGGATCTTCCTGATCAACACGGACAATTTTCAAGATGGCATTCCATAGGCTATCGACTGCATCTCCTTTTGATTGTTCCGGGAAGATTTTTTGTGCCCAATCCCCGGATGGAATGGAAATAATGGACCAGGTAATTTTGTCGTTCATTGTATATTTACGGAAATTTACCATTGCTTCCGCTGCTGCTTTATTTGCCTTTGCTACACGGGAAGGATCTATGTCTTTTAATAAATCGGGATTTGTTGAACGAATGTTTAATACTGCTCCACCATCTTCCGCAAGTGCATCATGAAGTTTTACTCTCCATTCCGGATAGTCGGCAATCACTTCTTCGGGAGCGTTTTCATATCTCAACAACGTCAATTCGTCATCAGTCCAGTTAATATGTACGTCTTTCGCACCTAATTTATAAGCTTTGCGAGCAACAATCTTTGTGAAATCCGCTCCCTCAATGGGGGCATTAATCATCAACGTTTGTCCTTTTTGTAAGTTTACTCCTGTTTGTAACGCTAACTCCGCATATTTTTCCTGAGTCTGTTGGCTCACCATAATTTAACCTCCACAAGATATTCGTATTATGTGTTACTAAAACAACGCATCGTATAACCAGGATACCTTATCACTATCTCTCTACACACACTATATACCTATTATTTCATATTATCCGGAAAATTACCAAAATCCATCTCCCTCTATGAAGTATTTTAGTCTGTATTATCCTAAAAGTTTTCAATTCTATTTACGTTATAAAGGTATTATGTTAAAATGTAGAATAAGTTACTTTTTGTAATTCATGTAGAAATAATGACAATAACTCCTATAAACGCTATTTATAAAAGAATGAGGTGATCTTCATGGAGATCTTATGTCCAAGGTTTGAAAAGGCTATGGGGCTTCTTAGTACACGTTGGGTTGGTTTAATACTGTTTGAACTATTAAAGGGCACGAAGCGCTTTTCAGAGATGGAAACAGATTTGCCCATAAGTGGAAGACTACTCTCTGACCGATTAAAGTTACTAGAAAAAGAAGGTATCGTTGAACGCAAAATCTATTCCGAATTTCCTGTTCGTATCGAATATTCCTTATCGGACAAAGGAAAAAGTCTAGAACCAGTCATAAAAGAAATTCAACACTGGGCCAATAACAACGTTACAACGGAAGAACTGGAAGACCAAAACGCTTAATAAAAACAGGACTGCCAAGGCAGTCCTGTTTTTAAATTCATTAATGGCTATCTAGTCGCCTTCGCTTTTGTACATTATTCCATTGCATATTTCGTTCCGAATGTTTTGGCTAGTTCTTTGGAGTTCTTCCTTCTTTCTTCGCGACGTTCCGCCCGGAGTGGTGCGCTCTCATGAAGCATTTTTTCGTGATCTGATTCGGGATAAACGGCTGCGACCGGGACTGGTTTACCGCCAGAATCAACTGCTACAAATGTCATAAAGGCTGTCGTACATACTTTTCTTTCTCCTGTTACGATATCTTCAGTTATTGCCTTTGAGAAAACCTCCATCGACGTGTGGTGTGTCCATGTCACAAATGCCTCTATGGAGATGTAATGCCCAACTTTTACCGGTGCAAGGAAATCAACCGAGTCTGTTGATGCTGTCACTACGAGGTTTTTGGCATGTTTTACTGCAGCAATTCCAGCAATATCATCTAAGTGTGCCATTAACTTGCCACCAAAAAGTGTTCCATAAGCGTTTGTGTCAGGTGGAAGGACGTGTGTTGTTTTTAATGCAATTGATTTTGAACATGGCTTTGCTTCCATGTGAATTCCTCCTAACAATTTCTCGTTGTACGAACTATAGGACCGGAGAGATCAATCTGGAAATGGACTCCTTAAAACGTACCCCTACCGATCTCTTTTCATAAAGTTTTTTCGTCATCTGTGTGGATAACTCAATATCTTCGTTAAATTTCTGAACCAACTTTTCGGCGATAACTGGATTATATAAGAATGCATTTACTTCAAAGTTCAGTCGAAAGCTGCGAACATCAATATTTGCAGTACCTACCGATGCAATTTTTCCATCTACGATAATTGTTTTCGCATGAAGGAATCCATTTTGATAAATAAATATTTCTGCTCCAGCATTTAAAAGGTCGCCACTATTAGAAAGTGTTGCCCAATAGACAAAGGGATGATCGGGTTTATTCGGGATCATGATTTTTACATCTACTCCCGATAATACTGCTATCCGTAATGCATCACGAAGACTCTCATCAGGGATGAAATAGGGAGTTTGAATATACACATATTCCTTTGCGGCCATAATCATTTTAATATAGCCATTCTTAATTTGTTCCCATTCCGAATCCGGACCACTGGAAACAATTTGTACACCAATATCACCACTGGGACTTGTATTGTAAAAATGCTCATCATAATGAACTTTCTCGTGGGAGGCCTGATTCCAATCAAGAATGAAACGCGTCTGCATGTTTTGCACAGCATCTCCTGTCAGCCGTAAATGTGTGTCCCGCCAGTAGCCAAACTTCTTGTTTTTACCAAGATATTCGTCACCAACATTGAATCCACCGATATAGCCGACCTTTCCATCAACAATCGTCAATTTCCTGTGATTTCTAAAATTAATCTTGAGATTGAAAATAAACTTTGAAGGGAAAAAGGCTTCCACCATGACACCAGCATTTTTCAAACGTTTTATATAGCTTTTTTTTAATGAGCGTGAACCCATGGCATCATACAATAAACGAACATCTACACCTTCGTTCGCCTTTTTGATTAGCACTTCAGCCAGGCGTTCGCCAAGCCCATCACTGCGTATAATATAATATTGTATATGAATATGGTTGGTCGCTTTTTGTAGATCCAGAATTAATGCATTAAACTTTTCTTCTCCATCGGTAAGAATATCGACATGATTATTTTGCGAAAAGATGGCATCATCATTCCGTAAATGCAGATATACCAAATCTCCGTATGGTGCTAATTTCTGGTTATTAAAGATATGTTCCTTTTCTTCAATTAATCTTAGTTGTGCTTGAACAGTTGTTTTGACACCCATTCTACTTCTTTTATCCCACGTAAAAATCCGCCGTTTGCTTATTGGTTTGCCAAAGACCAAATAAAGGAGAAATCCTGCAATTGGTATAAATAGAAGGACCATTAGCCAAGCCCATGAAGAAGTGGGATCTTTTCTTTCCAAAAATACAATAGAAGCCCCTAATGCTATATTTAAAAAAATGATAAGTCCTAATAAAAAAGATAGTATCTCCATGACTGATAGCCCCCCTCCTCTCTCTAGAGTATATGTAATCTTCTACATTATAATATAGCATAGAAATTTATTCCAAGATAATTAAGACAAATTGACAACGTTAATGCCTTTCATTTCCGCAGCTTTTCCCGACTTATAATCGATGCAAAAATAAAACACGCCTACTCCAGTTTTTACTGGTTCAGACGTGTATAGGTATACCCTTTTATATTTTATTTAAAGCCTGCTCCAAGTCAGACCAAATATCCTGCCATGCTTCCAGACCGACAGAGAGTCGAAGCAATTGATCAGTTATTCCCATTCCTTGACGGGTTCCAGCGGGAATTACTGCATGGGTCATTGTGGCAGGGTGCTCAATTAATGATTCTGTATCTCCAAGACTCACCGCAATCTTTAAGAAGGTTAAATGGTTCAGTACTTGCTGTGCCGCTTTTTTATCTCCTTTGATTTCAAAGGAGATAACCCCTCCCCCGCGTTTCATCTGCTTTTCCGTGATAGAAATATCAGGGTTCTTTTCGTCACCTGGATAATAAACATACGCCACCTTTTGATGATCCTTTAGTTTTTCCACGATTTTTTCTGCATTATCACAATGACGATCAAGTCTAACTGGCAATGTTTTGAGACCTCGAAGCAAAAGCCAGGCATCAAATGGGGATATCACACCACCAATATCCTTTTGTGTTGTGCATGCAACTAAATCGATAAATGATTCTTTTCCTACCGCCAAACCGGCAATAACGTCCCCGTGTCCTCCGATATATTTCGTTGCACTATGAATAACGACATCACAACCAAGGTCTAGTGGGCGTTGTAAATATGGGGTAGAAAACGTATTATCAACGACTACAGGTATCTGATATTCGCCTGCAACTTCAGCTACCATCTGTAAATCGATGAGCCTCATCGTCGGATTAATTGGTGTCTCCACATAAATCACAGCAGTTTCAGGTTTAATGGCCGCTCGGAGTCCAGCTTTTGTTTTCATATCTGTGTAATCCGTAATGATATTGTATTTTTCTTCCATCATCGTTAATAGTCCAAATGTACATCCGTACAATCCAGAAGAACATACAATGTGATCATTTGCCTTTGTCAATGCAATTAGTACAGCTGAGACCGCCGCCATGCCTGACCCAAAAGCAAGACCTTTTTCACCGTTTTCCAATGCTGCTATCCGATCTTCAAGGACACGAACAGTCGGGTTACCAAGTCGGGAGTAAATATATCCCCCTTCTTCACCAGCGAAGCGACGTTCTCCTTGTTCTGCATTTTCAAAGGTGTAGGTAGAAGTTTGAAAAATTGGTGGAGTGAGACTTCCAAGCATCGTTTTTGAATCATAGCCCTCATGAATGACAGCAGTTTCAAAATGGTCCTGTTTCTTTTTCATGAAATGACTCCCTTCACATACATTTACAATTAATAGCCTTTACTACTATCATAAAGGAAATCGCAATTATTTGAAAGCGTTTTCTTTATTAGTCTCCAAGCCTAGTTATTGCTTTATTCATTTTTTCAATCTACTATTATCATAGTCTCATTTAAAAAGGAGAAAAAAGATGGATAGTCGTCAGACAAAGCTAGGGATTCTATATACATTTAGTGCATATCTCCTATGGGGTTTTCTTACAATGTACTGGAAACAGCTCGAATATGTTCCTGCTGGCCAAATTCTAGCGTATCGCATTGTGTGGTCATGTGCTTTTATGCTTCTGCTCGTTATTTCATTAGGAAAATGGCTGCCATTCATTCAGGAATGCCGTGCAATTATGAAGGATAGAAAAAAGTTATTGGGTATTACTGCAGCTTCCATCGTCATCAGTATGAATTGGTTTTTATTTATTTGGGCCGTTGTCAGTGGCCATGTACTACAGGCAAGTCTGGGCTATTATATTAATCCTTTAATCAGTATTTTACTTGGAATAATAATCTTAAAGGAGTCCGTCTCAAAAGGACAGGTCATTTCTTTTATCCTTGCTGCAACTGGTGTGCTTTATCTTACTTTCAGCTATGGTGTTTTCCCATGGGTATCTCTGATGCTGGCCACATCGTTCGCATTATATGGCTTGTTGAAAAAAACGGTGGATATTGGTGCTTTGTATGGTTTAACGATTGAAACAATGATTGTTGCACCAGTTGCCCTTATTTATTTATGGATGATTCCAGTAAATTCCTTTACGATTCAGCCATTTATTACCGCTACAAATCTATATTTAATTGGAGCTGGAATCGCAACAGCTGTTCCTTTATTACTCTTTTCAAGTGGAGCCAAACAGATTCCTTTAGCTATGGTAGGTTTCCTGCAGTACATTACACCAACGATGATGCTTATTTTAGGTGTATTTCTCTACAATGAAACGTTCACCACGGCTCATTTAATTACATTTATTCTTATATGGACTGCACTGTTCATCTATATGTTCTCTGTCTACAAAAGACCAAAGAGACAGACCGAATCGGAATAGCTTGTGTAAATTCCAACAGTTAACTGGGATAAACTAGAATATCTTTAATAACCACTTTGGTAACCTTGGTTATTGTTTAAAGCCTTTTAATCATCGCAGAGTTGAAATAAAATGCGACTTAACTTTAGGTTATATTAACAGACATGCGCTATTGCTACCGTCCGAGATCGCTCTGGGCGGATGCTTTCCGCGGGCACGGCCTCAGCCTCCTCGCGGGAAAACCACCGCTGCGGGGTCTTCGGACACGTGCTTTTCCCGCAGGAGTCACCGCCCGCCGCTCACCCGGACTGGTGAAGCTGTTTTATGAGATTTTTATAGCAATCACTAATGCAGTTAATAGTTTGTAAACATCTAATCAGCTCTGGGAAATACACGGAGACTTCTGCGGGAGCAGAGGCATAGGTGAGACAACGCAGCGCTTTAGCGCAAGTTGGCTCACCAGCCGCCCGCGAAAAGCGCAGTGTATTTCCCAGAGCGGTAGCCGAAGAAACTTGCTTCCATTATTAGCTAAAGGTCTATCGCAAATGGCAGTTACTTCGTAGTTTATAGAAAATGCGATGGTAAAAAGGAATTAAGTGATTTAAATATTAATTTTTCAGAAACCTTATTGACAATTATTCGAATACATTATATAATCACATTAATTTAATAAAGCAATCTCTTATTGAGAGTGGTGGAGGGAATAGGCCCTGTGAAACCCGGCAACCATAGAGCAGACTTGTCTGTTGTTAAAGGTGCTAAATCCTACAGGTCATCGATTGATCTGGAAGATAAGAGGAGGACTGATTCGTACATACGCCCTCTTCTTAGGAAGAGGGCTTTTTGCTTATCCTCTTCCTCAAGATATGAAGAAAACGAATTAAATGGGAGGAATTACTTATGACAAAATTTCATGTTCAAAATTCAGAAACCGTATTACTTCACGGTGGCCAGCAGCCAGATCCAACAACAGGTTCACGGGCAGTTCCAATCTATCAAACTACTTCTTATGTATTCCGTGACACGGAACATGCACAAAATTTATTTGGTTTGGCTGAGTCGGGGAATATTTATTCAAGAATAATGAATCCGACAGTAGATGCATTTGAACAACGAGTAGCCCTACTCGAAGATGGCATAGGCGCTGTAGCAACTTCATCAGGAATGGCGGCAATTACGCTGGCAATCTTGAATATTGCAGGCTCTGGTGATGAAATTATCGCAGATAGTAATCTATATGGCGGTACATACAATCTATTTGCAACGACACTTCCACGTTACGGAATAAACGTCAAATTTGTTGATGGAACCAATCTAGATGAAATTGAAGCAGCAATAACTGATAAAACAAAAGCTGTTTTCGGAGAAATTATAACGAATCCAAGTCTTTATGTATTTGATGTAGAAAAGGTTGCAGATATTGCCCATGCACACGGCATTCCTTTAATTATTGATAATACCTTTGCCACACCATATATTACGAAACCAATTACGTGGGGCGCTGATATTGTTGTTCATTCTGCAACAAAATGGATTGGTGGACATGGGACAACGATTGGCGGCATTGTGGTAGACGGCGGAAGATTCAATTGGGATAGTGGACGTTTCCCAGGATTTACAGAGCCTGATGAGAGCTATAATGGATTAAAATATAAAGATCTTGGTCCAGCTGCTTTTATTACAAAATTACGTGTTCAATTATTACGTGATATTGGAGCTTGCCTAAGTCCACAAAATGCATTTCTACTTTTACAAGGTCTCGAAACGCTTCACTTGCGTATTGAAAGACATACAGAGAATGCACAAAAGGTTGCACAATATTTACAGGAACATCCTGCAGTGGAATGGATTAGTTTCCCTGGCCTGACAGAACATCCTTCTCATAAGCTTGCACAGAAATATTTCAAATTCGGCTATGGTTCCATTATAACTTTCGGTATTAAAGGTGGTCGTGATGCCGGCAGAAAGTTGATTGACAGTGTAAAGCTATGGTCACATGTTGCCAATGTTGGAGACGCAAAATCATTAATTATCCACCCTGCCTCAACAACACATCAACAGTTAAGTGCTGAGGAATTGAAAAAAAGCGGTGTAACGGAAGAGCTTGTTCGTCTATCCATTGGGCTCGAAGCTGTTGAGGACATACTTGCAGATTTGGATCAGGCAATCGGCAATGCAACGGGACAAACAGGTTTAACGAACGTGTCAGAGGATGATGAAGCAATTAAATGGCTCCTTTCATCACCATTTGACCGTAGTAACGGATTGCGTCAAAAGGTGATTGCAAGCATCGATATTGATCATGCTTCCAGAATCACTTTGGAAAAACAAGGATTCAAGGTTATCCAAATTGGAGAAGGTTCGGAGGAAGCGTATGAGAAATTAACAGCGTACCCCTCTCCCATTGATGCATTATGGGTAAACAGTAAGGAACTCCCTTCCACTATTATTGAGCAACTAATTAATAAAGAAGGGAAAATTATCTTTGCCGAGCATACAAACAATCAAGAAACATTAGAACATGCCCAAGCTGCGGGAATAATCGTGATTACAGGTAAAAATCCTGCAGAAGAAGCTTTGGCCATCCGTAGTAATTCATCGAGGGCGACAATAACCGTTTGATGAAGACTGGTTTACAAATCCATAACTTAGGGAATGTTCTTTAACACCATAACAAAAAATCGCCTTCTTCAATGAAGGTGATTTTTTTAGTTCAAAAGTTTAACTTTTTATTTTAATGATTACACTATCAAAGGGATGTTTATAAAGGTATTATTAGAGTTGGAAAACCGATCGAAAAATTTCATAGATTGGTATTTGCTTCCCTAGGGTATATGATTAGAATAGCATTCATTTACATAAGATATAACAGATAACTGCTTAGGTGTGATGACATGAAGAAAAAAAGTATATTTATTATTTTCGTATTCGTTATTGTTGGTACGGCCATTATTTATTTTATAAATCAATCAGATTCGAAAGTCTCTGAGCCTTTTATGAAATCCGAAGAAGCGGAAAAAGAGTCACAGTTGGAAGAACAGATAGCATCCGAAGAAGAAGAGGAAACGAATGAGGCTGAATCGGAAGAAACAGAACAACGGACATTTCCACAGATTATAGCTGAAACAGTACAAAGCACGGTGGACTTCTTTACAAACAAGGAGACTCATATTGTTGCTATCGGCGATTCCCTCACACAAGGTGTTGGTGACGAAACAGAACAAAACGGGTATGTGGGGATTTTGGATCGGACGATAAATGGCAAAAAGCAAATTGCTCAAATTGATAGCTTCGGAAAGCGTGGAAACCGGACAGATCACCTATTAATGCGTTTGGAAGATGATGAAATCGCGAGTTCTATTAAAGATTCTGATATCGTATTAATTACCATTGGTGCCAATGATATTATGCAAGTAGCTAAAGAAAACTTCACCAATCTGGTAATGGAGGATTTTGTTTTTGAACTGGATAATTATGAGAAAAGACTCCGTGAAATATTTGATGAAATTCGCAGATTAAACCCGGATACTAAAATATACCTGCTTGGGTTTTATAACCCATTCAAACAATATTTTCAGGATATAAAAGAACTGGATTTAATCGTCGAAACTTGGAACACTACCGGAAATAATGTTGTGAGCGACTATGAAAACACAACTTTTATACCTACCGAAGATTTATTTTCTGCTACAGATACAGAACCAGAGACAGCCCTATTTGCTGATGATAATTTCCATCCAAACTATGAAGGATATTATCGGATTGCCGAACGGGTGCTTGAATATATTACGATTAGATAAGGATGAACGCTATGAAAGAAAGAATACAGCGTTTGAAGATGAAGAATAAATGGAAAAAGCTTTTTTATAGCTTACTTGCCTTTAATATTTTTATCATTATACTGCTGCTTGCACTCATTTTCTGGCCTGTATCACAAAACGAAATACCAGTTACGGAAGAACAAATGGAACAGGATAGCTCTGAATTTGTTATACGGACATCGAAACAAAATCTGAACAGTCTAGTCAATGCCTATATTGAAAAGTTACTAGGAGATACAAGACATCATTACAGAATCTCCTTGGAAGATGATGTACATCTGATTGGTGAGCTTCCAGTATTTTCAACAACTGTTCCGCTATCCGTTCATTTTGAACCCTTGGTCCAGGAGAATGGCGACCTGATTTTAAAACAACGATCCATCTCGGTGGGGTTACTCGAGCTCCCGAATCAGAAAATCATGGAATATATGGATAAATATCTTCCTATGCCTGAATGGGTTACCGTTAATCCAAAAGAACAGGAAATATATGTTGCCGTTACAGATATGGATATTCAAAGTAACTTTCAAGTTGCCGTACAAACAATTGATTTAGAGGCCAACAATCTTGCCTTTAAATTAAAAATTCCTTATGAAACATTAGGGATCGAAATGCTAAGAGATTAAATGAAAAGAGCTGCATGAAAAAATGCAGCTCTTTCTCTGTAAACTATTCATATACTTCCATCATCTTTTGAATTTGACTTTTCATCCGTTCTTTCAGATGTTCAGGCTCAAGCACTTTTGCCTTATTCCCCCAAGTCAAAATCCAATTAATTAATCCAGCCGATAGCTTTGCCTTTGTTTTTAGAACAAAATAATTTTCATCGAGCTCTTTCATATCTGCTTCTTGTCCAAAACGATCGAGCACTACATTCACAAGATCTTTATGAAATCGAATTTTGATCCAAATTTCCTCTCCCGCAAACATATGGAAGCTTTGATTGACATAGTCTTGCAGATTAAAATTATTACGGACAAATTTAGTTTCACTTATTTCAATATGACGTATTCGATCAAGGCGATAATGTCGCATTTGATCATTTTGTTGAAAACGGCCAATCAGATAATAGTAATCATTTTGCCAAATTAACGCATAGGGTTCCACGAAGTATTTGTCACCATCTCTGTTGTATTCAAATTCTTTATGTATGTTGTATTTCCCATATTGATAGGTAAGTACCCTCTTCTCCGATATAGCTCTATGTACAAAATCAATATTGAGTTTTACCATCTCATAATCCATACTTGATGTTTGGCTAAATAGGATAGGTTCCGGCAATGTATTTGCTATTCGCTTGCTTGTTAGTTTTTTCACTTTATCAATCAGATTATTTTTTTCCTTTTCTGTAATAAAGCGTGCCGATAATATCGCATCGATAATTAATCGTAACTCGTATGTTTCAAACAGACGTGCCTGGTGACTATATAGAATCTTCCCAAACTTTCCTGTGTTGCGTACTATTTCAAAGTCTGTCTCATCCAATATTTCCAGGTCCCGTTTGATTGTCCGCTTGTCAAAACTCGTATCTGGCATCTCCAACTGCAATCTTTCAATCATTTCCTGAATTCCCAATTCATTCTGTTCATCGGTTTTTTCAAATAACAACTTTCTTAAATTTAATAACCGAAAATTACTTTCACGTTCCATAACCTCATCTCCTAATGGATAGCTTAACAGATTTACGCATCCTTAATAAAGACTCTTCCATAAGTCTTTTTGCTTTAAATCTTCTCAGTTGAGATAAAATGCGAACTAGGATAGGGAACTTCGGCGACCGCTATGGGAAATACACTGCGCTTTCCACGGGCGGCTGGCGAGCCCCTTCATGCTAACGCATTTCAGTGTCTCACCTATGCCTCTTCCCGTTGGAGTCTCCGTGTATTTCCCAGAGCTGGCTAGAAGGTTGCTAATAATTACTATACTTGTGTAGCTGATATAGCAACATACAGCTTTACCAGTCCGGGTGAGCGGCGGGCGGTGACTCCTGCGGGAACAGCACGTGTCCGAAGACCAGAAGAGTGGTTTTCTCTTCGGGGCTGAGGCCGTGCCCGCGGAAAGCATCCGCCCAGAGCGATCCCGGACGGCGGTAAAAGCACAGGTCTCCTCAAAATAAATCCAAAGTTACTACGCATTTTACAGACTTTATGAAATTATAATATTTCTTTTCAGTAGGATGAGTTGTGTGCAGTGCCTTTTTTCTAGAAAATAGCTTAATAAATGGAAAAAGAACCATTTACAGAGTATATGGTTCTTACTTTATGACCAAGCGCTTAAATCGATTAGATAATAGAAAAATAAATGATTGCTTTGGCAAGGTCTCTTCGATAAGAATTTCTCGTTGGTCTTGATAGTCTTCAAGTACTCCTTGATATACCAATTGCATACCAGGGTAATTGCGAATATCTGTAGGTGTAATAAAACAGGCTGGCTTTTCAAACTTAAACTTATCCAGATCTCTTAAAACAGTCGCAACGAATTGGGAACAAAACAGGGCAGATTTACGATTAATTTCAATATCCAGCATTACACCAAACAATCCAATAAAATTATATTTATAGTATTCTTTCCTTGTTTCAATCTCTTTAATATTTTCAATAACAGCGGAATAATCTTCGTCCGAAACTGGAAAACTGTATATTTCACAGGTTGCCTTTTTTAGAAACTCACTTTCAATATTTTCTTTTATAAACCCTCCGATAAACGGGTTTCTTGGTTGCTTTCTTCCAAAACTGTATAATTCATTGAGTTGTGCATCAAAACCGATGGATACATGGTTCAGTGACTTCTTTGTATAATAATTGATTGCTTTCGATAAATAGCTTCCCGTATCCGTAAAAAGGAAATAAATCATCTTTCCACCCATTTACGTTCCCCCTTTCCAAAGGTAGGGCGATCCTTTTATTCCTCTTTTAAACAATAGCCTTTTGTACTACTATTACAAAAAATCAGGAAATATACAAGGATTTTTTTAAACACTTTATAAAATAACTTCCTATTTATATAGCATATGAAACTTTTAAGTAATTGGAAACTGTGAATACCTATGGATATATCTAAAACATTTAACCACGATATCTTGCAATCTTACGCTAAATAACGTAAGCTTACGATGATTACTATTTATTTATTGGAGGAAAAACCAAGAATGATAACTGTTAATAATGTAAGTTTACGATATGGCGATAAAAAATTGTTTGAGGATGTAAATCTTAAATTTACACCTGGAAACTGCTACGGGGTTATTGGTGCAAATGGTGCAGGAAAATCAACTTTCCTGAAAGTATTATCTGGTGATGTTGAACCGCAATCAGGCAACGTTTCGATGTCTCCTGGCGAGCGTCTCACTGTTTTGAAGCAGGACCATTATGCTTTTGAAGATCATGATGTCATTGACACTGTATTAATCGGTCATGAGAAATTATATAAAGTAAAACAGGAAAAAGATGCCATCTATATGAAAGCTGATTTTTCTGAGGAAGACGGCATGCGTGCAGCAGAACTTGAAGGCGAATTTGCTGAAATGAATGGTTGGGAAGCAGAATCTGATGCAGCTGTATTACTGAAAGGTCTTGGAATGGAAGAGTCACTTCATAGCATGAAAATGGCCGAACTTCCCGCTGACCAGAAAGTAAAAGTTTTGCTTGCTCAAGCTTTGTTCGGCAGCCCGGATATCCTACTTCTTGATGAGCCGACAAACGGACTTGATATTCAGGCCATTCAATGGTTGGAAGAATTCCTGATTAACTTTAAAAATACAGTTATTGTTGTCTCGCATGATAGACACTTTCTGAATAAAGTGTGTACACATATTGGCGATGTTGACTTTGGTAAAATCCAAGTTTATATCGGGAACTACGATTTCTGGTATGAATCAAGTCAACTTGCAACACAAATGGCACAAGATGCAAACAAGAAGAAGGAAGAAAAGATTAAAGAACTACAAGCTTTCGTTGCAAGGTTTAGTGCAAATGCATCTAAATCAAAACAGGCTACTTCTCGCAAAAAAATGCTTGAAAATATTTCATTGGATGACATTAAACCGTCTTCTCGTAAATATCCATATATCGCATTCACACCTGAACGAGAGATTGGGAATGATTTACTGCGGGTCGAAGGGTTAACGAAAACGATTGGAGATGTGAAAGTTCTCGATAATGTCAACTTTATCGTGAATAAGGATGATAAAATTGCATTCGTTGGTAAAGATGATGTCGCTAAAACAACTTTATTGAAGATTTTAGCTGGCGAAATCGAGCCTGATGCGGGAACATATAGATGGGGAGTTACAACGTCACAGTCCTATCTTCCAAAAGATAACGCGAAATACTTCGAAAACGGAGAACTTACATTAGTCGACTGGCTTCGTCAATATTCTCCAGAGGATGAGACAGAAACATTTTTACGTGGATTCTTAGGAAGAATGCTATTCTCTGGCGAAGAAGCCATGAAAAAAGCGAATGTATTATCCGGGGGAGAAAAAGTACGTTGTATGCTATCTAAAATGATGCTATCCCACTCCAATGTACTTTTGCTTGATGAGCCAACAAACCATTTGGATTTGGAATCGATTCAATCATTAAACAATGGATTAATTAAATTTAAAGGATCTATTCTGTTCACATCACATGACCATCAGTTTATTAACAGTATTGCAAACCGCCTAATTGAAATTACACCAGCTGGCATTGTTGATAAAGAAATGAGCTATGATGAATATGTTTCAGACCGCAAGTTACAAAAACAAATAAAAGAAATGTATGCTTAATATAGAATCGGTTGCGACCGAATAGAGAAAACCGACTAACCCTGCTCACGATGCAGACGTAGTCGGTTTTTCTTTTCATTTCTGAAATGATAGCCAGATAAATAGGGTCTGCTATTCTTGCTTACTTATCAGCGATTTTAATGGGTTTATCAGCGGACTCTCGGGTTTATCGGCGAATTTTTTGTTTTATCGGCGTTTTTCCAATTTTATAAGCGACTTAGCAATTTTTAACGGCGAATGCCTCCCCCACTATTTTTCCCTAATCTTATCCAGCATGTCTCCTGTCATACGATCAATATCATATTCTGCCTTAAATCCCCATTCATTCTTTGCTGCTTGTGAGTCTATCGAATTCGGCCAGCTTTCCGCAATTTTTTGTCTGATTGGATCTACATTATAGGAAAGTTTAAAATTAGGTATTTGCTTTTGAATTGCATTTGCAAAATCTTCCGGTTCAGCTGACATTGCAGAGATATTAAATGCATTGCGATGTTTCAGCCTTTCTGGATCCGCTTCCATAAGTTGGATGATTGCATTCAATGCATCCGGCATATACATCATATCCATATAGGTTCCTCTTGCAATATAGGAAGTGTAAGCATTATTTTTTACTGCTTCATAATAGATTTCGACAGCATAATCGGTTGTTCCCCCACCTGGTGGCGCGACATAGGAAATCAATCCAGGGAAACGCAATCCACGAGTGTCCACACCAAAGCGGTTATAATAATAATCACATAACAGCTCCCCAGCTACTTTATTGATGCCGTACATCGTTGTCGGACGCTGCAATGTATCCTGTGGTGTTTGGTCCCTTGGTGTAGTCGGACCAAATGCACCAATTGAACTCGGTGTAAAAAATTTTAAATCAAGTTCTCTGGCTGTTTCCAATGCATAAATCAGGCCACCCATATTAATGTCCCATGCTACTTTTGGGAATGCTTCCGCCTTTGCAGATAAAAGGGCAGCAAGGTGCATCATTGTATCTACCTTATACTTTTTCGCAACTTCAACTAATTGGTTTGCTTTGGTAACATCGACGACTTCAAATGGACCTTTATCTTCTATTCCATCTACGCTCCGTATATCCGTACCGATTACATTATCAAGTCCATACGTTTCACGCAATTTCTCCGTCAGTTCTGAACCAATTTGGCCAAGAGCACCCGTCACTAAAATTTTTTTCATTTTATAAATCCCCCACGGAACCGATTCTCTTCAATCCAGTTAGATGAAGCCCATTTCTTTACCGACTTTTTCATAGATGTCTATTGCTTCATCAAGCATTTCCTTTGTGTGTGCAGCAGTTGGCATATTACGAACCCGACCTGTTCCACGCGGAACCGTTGGGAAAACAATGGCCTTCGCATATACACCCACCTGAAGAAGCCGTTTACTGAATTCCTGGGCATTTTTTTCATCACCAATAATACATGGCGTAATTGGTGTTTCACTATTACCTATATTAAAGCCTAATTTTTTTAGACCATCTTTAAGATAATTTCCATTTTTCCATAGCTTTTCATTTAACTCCGTACTTTCCATTAATAGCTCCATTGCTCGTGTACTTGCCATTGCATCTGCTGGAGAAACTGCTGTAGAAAATAGAAATGGACGCGAACGAACTTTCAGCCAATCGATGAGATTTTGCTTACCAGCTATATATCCGCCAACAACGCCGATTGCTTTTGACAAGGTACCCATTTGAAAGTCCACTTTATCCTGGAGTCCAAACTGTTTAACAGTCCCTGCACCTTTGCCTGTAACACCAGATCCATGTGCATCGTCCACATACGTAATCAAGTCAAGTTCCTCAGCAATTTCAACGATTTCCGGAAGTTTTGCGATATCTCCATCCATCGAAAATACACCATCAGTAATTACCATGATTTTATTGTAACGCCCCGAATCAACCGCTTCTTTTGCTTTTTGACGTAAATTATTCATATTCGAATGCTCAAACGGAATAATTTTCGCCTTTGATAAGCGGCATCCATCAATAATTGATGCATGATTGAATGCATCTGATAGAATGGCATCGTTTTCATCCATTACCGCCGAAATAGCAGCCATATTACAATTAAACCCTGATTGATACGAGATAGCCGCTTCCGTCCCTTTAAATTTGGCGATTGTCTCCTCCAAATGGATATGGAGGTCAAGCGTACCGTTTATCGTACGAACTGCTCCAGCACCGACACCGTGAGAATCGACAGCTTTTTTTGCCAGTTTTTTCAATCGTTCATCGGTAGCGAAGCCGAGATAATTATTGGATGAAAGATTGATAAGTTCTTTCCCCTCTACTTTAATAACCGGGCCGTTTGCACCTTGAACGGTATCAATTTCATTGTAAAGGCCTCTGTCTTTCAAATCGGCAATATTGATATTTAAAAAACTGTTCAACGTATTACTGCTCATATGTTAAATCCTCCTTACGTAAGTAGGCTCTGTTTATCATAAATTTACCATAAACAGTTCCGTGTTATGACTTTAACTCCTCAGAATAGAATAAAACTTTTAATACTATTTATATATTTAATGTATTTCCCTATGGTGATTTGTATGCGTATCTACTATACTAATCATATAGATATTAAATGCTGGAGGAAATGCTAAATGAGAAAGGTTTTGCTTGCTTTATTTGCAACGATTATTGTCGTAATTGGCTTTGCTGGATATAATGATTTAACTGACACACCAAACGAAGTGATTGAGAAGAAAGATTATTCTACTGAAATTAAACTATAAATACTTTATATATGTTTAAAATTCACACAAAAAGGAAAGCACCTAATATAAGTGCTTTCCTTTTCTTATTACTGACAATAATTATTATTTTACAATTGTTACGTCAACTGTTTGAACACCCCATGCAAAAGCTTCATCTTTTGTTGGGACATGTAAATCGATTTTATTTCCTTGAATAGCGCTACCGATATCAGCCGCAGTTGCATAGCCATAACCATCAACATATACTTCTGAACCTAATGGGATTACATTAGGGTCTACAGCGATAACTTTGGCATTTGGGTTTTCATTTAGATCGACACCAGTATACGTAACCCCAGAACAGCCATCACATTTTGCAGTATATGCTGTTGCTGACACTGAAATGGTTTTTCCTTCAGCAGTTTGTTCTGATGTGTTATCTACTTTTTCAGATTTAACTTCTACCGTATTTTCTGTACCTTGTTTGCTAGATTTCTCTTCTTTTTTTACAGGTGCTTCTTCAGCTACTGCTTCTGTTTCAGCTGGCTTTGTATCTTCCTGATCTATGTTAACACCTTTAATATATAAATCTTGATCGATTACGATTAAATCCGTTTTTAAGTCATTCCACTCTCTTAACTCATCTACAGATATATCATAATCTTTACCTATACTGATTAATGTATCACCACGGTTTACTGAATATGTGTCGTTAATAAACAATAATTCTTTCGGGTGGATTACAGTAGATTTAAGATCATTTATATTTATCAACTCTTCAACAGTTGTGTTGTATTCATTCGCTATCTTCCAAAGACTCTCTCCGTTTTGTACCTGATGTTCTTCCGCTGAAACAGATGCTGCAGCTGTGCCAGTAATAATTATACCTGCAGCAATTGCTGCTAATAGTTTTTTCATCTGATGTTACCTCCTTGAATTTCTGACATTCTCTATACTATCACACGAAATACCGGAATACAGTTACAGGCGGTTTAAGAGTCTATTACAAGAATTACTAAATAGCGAGTTTATATTACAAATTCTATAGTCTTGTAATATAAACTCGCTTTATGTTGCATATTCTTGGGTTTATGTCACATTACTAGACTAGTTATATATAAAAACGCCTGCTATCAAATGACAGCAAGCGTTTTTTATTAGATTACGTTAATTCATTTTTATATTCCTCTAATTCCTTTGTGGTACAACGAACCCAGTGTCTTGGTTTAACTTCTCTTAATTCAGGTGCTTCACTTGAATCATGTGCTGAAGGGTCATATTCAACACGTGTTCTGGAACGTTCATACCTTGGGTCTGGCAGTGGAATAGCAGATAATAATGATTTTGTGTATGGATGTATTGGGTTTTTGTATAATTCATCACTGTCAGCCAGTTCTACCATATTCCCCATATACATAACACCGATTCGATCACTTATATACTTAACCATTGAAAGATCATGGGCAATAAACAAATAGGTTAACCCTTTATCTCTTTGTAACTTTTTAAGTAGATTTACAACTTGCGCTTGGATGGATACATCAAGAGCGGATATCGGTTCATCTGCAATGATGAGTTCGGGTTTTACAGCCAAGGCACGGGCAATGCCTATACGTTGTCTTTGTCCACCACTAAACTCATGTGGAAAGCGGGTTGCATGTTCTTTCGTTAAACCTACTTCCTCCAGAAGCTCTTCCACTCTTTCTTTTCTCTCATCTTCATTTTTAGCGAGATTATGGACATCTATTCCTTCTGCAATAATATCCATAACAGTCATCCTCGGATTAAGAGAAGAAGACGGGTCTTGAAAGATCATTTGCATTTTCCGGTTAAATTTAAGAAGATCTTTTTTCGACTTTTTCCCATGAACATCTTCATCATTAAATTTAACTTGTCCATTTGTCGCTTCATATAAACGGATAATGGTTCTGCCTGTAGTTGATTTCCCGCATCCGGATTCGCCAACTAATCCAAATGTTTCCCCTTTATATACATCGAAGGTGATACCATCAACAGCTTTGTTAACATGATTACGTCCTACTTTAAAATGTTTTTTTAAGTCAATTACTTCTAATAATTTCTCCTGCTCCATTACGCATCACCGCCTGCACTAGAAAATCCTTGCATTCTGCGTTTCACTGCTTCAGGAGGTTCGATCTTTGGAGCATCCTC
Source organism: Oceanobacillus sp. CF4.6 (assembly GCF_051262635.1). Taxonomy (NCBI): domain Bacteria; kingdom Bacillati; phylum Bacillota; class Bacilli; order Caryophanales; family Bacillaceae; genus Oceanobacillus; species Oceanobacillus sp. CF4.6. The sequence continues at coordinate 232,239 of NZ_JBIMEX010000003.1, forward strand.
ATGCAATAACCATGTTGCAGCATAATGTGTATCAGATACTTTAAACATCGGAGGTTCCATCACAGTGTCAATCTCCATTGCAAACTTATTCCTTGGAGCAAACGCATCTCCCTTAGGGGGATTCAGCATATTAGGGGGACTTCCAGGTATTGCGAATAAATCTTCTCCATCGTTTTCCAACGTAGGCATTGATCCTAGGAGGCCCCATGTATATGGATGCTTTGCATTGTAAAAAATATCATCTGTCGTTCCTATTTCCACAATCTTCCCAGCATACATAACCGCTACCCTATCTGCAACATTTGCAACAACGCCAAGATCATGTGTAATGAAAATAATCGCACTTTCTGTTTGTTTCTGAATATCTTTCATTAACTCAAGAATTTGTGCTTGGATCGTAACATCAAGCGCAGTTGTCGGTTCGTCCGCGATTAGAATTTTCGGATTACATGCCAATGCGATTGCCACAACAACACGCTGACGCATTCCTCCAGAGAATTGATGCGGATATTGACTCATTTTAGATTCGGCTTTAGGAATGCCTACTAATTCCAGAAGTTCCAATGCCTTTTTCTTAGCATTAGAGCGGTTCATACCCTGATGTTTAACTAGACCTTCCATAATCTGATTTCCGATTTTCATTGTGGGATTAAGGGCAGACATTGGGTCCTGAAATACCATGGAAATATCTTTCCCCCGTATTTTTTGCATAGCTGAACGAGATTTAGTAACTATATCTTCACCTTCAAAAAGAATTTGACCAGATTTTACATAACCATGTGGTTTTGGAAGAAGTTGCATTAATGACAAGGATGTCACGGACTTTCCTGATCCTGACTCCCCAACAATTGCTAATGTTTCGCCTTTGTTTAAGTCAAAGTTCACACCTCGAACAGCTTGTACTTCACCGTTGTAGGTGTTAAATGATACATTTAGATCTTTGACTTCCAATAATTTACTCATTTAGTAACACCCACCTTTTATTTGTGCATTTTAGGGTCAAATGCATCTCTTAATCCATCAGCTATTAAGTTAAATGCAATCATAATTACAGAAATTAAAACTGCCGGGAATACTAATAGATATGGATAGAGTCTAAGATTATCAAACCCTGTATTAATTAATGTACCGAGTGAAGCATCTGGTGGAACTAGACCTAGGCCGATAAAGCTTAGAAATGCTTCAAAGAAAATCGCACTAGGAATCGTAAACATCGTGTTAATTATAATAATACCGCTAATGTTCGGTAATAAGTGTCTGGTAATTATTTTTCCATTTGATGTACCTAAGGTTTGAGCAGCCAAAACAAATTCTTGGTTTTTCAGTTTCAGTACTTCTCCCCTTACAATTCGGGCCATACCTATCCAACCCGTTATGGAAAGGGCTATGATAATGGACAAAATGCCCGGCTGTAGTACTAGAATCATCAGGAGTATAACTACCAGGTTCGGTATACCGACCAGTACTTCCAATATTCGTTGCATGACATTATCTACTTTTCCACCATAATAAGCAGATATACCACCATAGGCAACACCGACAACAAGATCAATTGCAGCGGCAACTAACGCGATAATTAAAGAGACTCTTGTTCCGAGCCATAGTCTTGTCCATTGATCACGACCGAGTGTATCCGTTCCAAACCAATAATATTGATCAGACATATCTTTTGCATCGTAAACATGATAAGTAGCTTCTACTTCAGCAGAATTTTTACTGCCATCCCCTTCCGTTTTTACTTCTATGTCAATAAAATCTTCCTGGTTATCATAACGTGCAATTGCATTCTCTGCAGCGTGTTCTGCTGTGTCTCCCCTATACTCACCCGTGAGAGTTCCATCAAAACCTAACCATTGTATGTTTTCTAATACTGGGATATGTGGTGGCATTTTTGCTCTAGATAGGTCTTGATCATCCAGTTCATATTCATTCATGCCTGGACCGATAATACTCATAATGACAATGCCAATCAAGATTAGCGAACATAAAATTGCCAGCTTATTCTTAAAGAAGGTTCTCCTTGCATCTTGCATAAATGTTCTGCTTGGACCCGATAATTTCTCACTCGTATCTTCTTTACGTTTTAGAGGGACAAGCAAATCCTTTGGTATATTGTTTTTGTTATCTTTTTCCATACTAATTCTCTCCCCCTGTAAGCCTAATTCTAGGGTCGATTAATACATATAGGAGGTCAATAACTAAAATTATCACAACAAACAAAAATGCAAACATTAGTGTTGTTCCCATAATCGTAGGGTAATCATTAACCATAACTGAATTTACAAATTGCTCCCCTATTCCAGGTACAGCAAAAATTTCCTCAATAACCAGTGTACCAGTCATCAAACTAACTGCCATTGGACCAATTACAGTTACTAAAGGAATCAATGCATTACGTAAACCATGCTTGAATATAATCCCGTATTCACTTAATCCTTTAGCGCGTGCAGTAGTTATATAATTAGATCCCATTACTTCTATCATTTCTGTTCTAGTAAAACGAGCTGCTGTTGCCATTGGGAAAATCATCAAGGCTATTGTAGGTAATACCGTATGTTCAAATGTCCCCCATAACGCGACTGGGAATAGCTCTAACTCTACTGCTAAATACCATTGCAGCAAACCTGCTAGTACAAATGAAGGAATGGATGTACCTAATACAGCAAGTATGGTAGAGGAGTAGTCCAAGAATCCATTGTGAGATATTGCGGCGATTAATCCTAGGAAGATACCTAAAAATGTTCCTATTAATAATGCTTGAGCACCTAATTGTGCAGAAGGACCAATTCTATCCATTAGAATTTTAGTAACAGGTGTATTATCAAAGGCAAATGATACACCTAAGTCCCCTTGCACAAGATTACCAATATACCTAACATATTGTACTGGAACCGGATCATTTAGTCCGTACTTTTCCAAGACGATTATTTTTTGCTCTTCACTTAGCTTGTCTTCAGCATTTAAAGGGCTACCAGGCAGCATTTTCATCAGAAAGAATGATACAGTAGCGATAATGAATAGTGTTATTGCCATATAAAAAATTCGACGTGAAATATAGCGAACCATTTCTGCACCTCCTAAAGAGTATTTTATTGATGTTTTTAAAATGTTCATTATTATAAGTTTTTTTAATCAAAAGGGAATAAGAGAGTACATACCACCATATGGTTATATACTCTCTTATTCTTTAATTGCTAGCACTATTTAGTTTGTTATTCTGCTGAGCCGACGCTTGCCCATTTGTACTCATAATCAGCACCGAATGGGTTAACAAAGACGCCTTCTACTTTTGGAGAAATTAATTGAGCCTTCGCTCTTTGATAGATTGGAGCGATAGCTGCATCTTCAAATAGTATTTTTTCAGCTTCTAAGAAGTTTTCATATCGTGCAACATTATCCGTTGCAAGTTCTGTTGTTGCCTCTTCAAGTAATGCATCATATTCATTGTTAGAATATCCCATCTTGTTATTTCCACCATCTGTTATCCATAGACTTAAGAAAGTATATGGGTCAAGATAGTCAGGTCCCCAACCAGCGGTCTGAAGATCATATTCCATGCTCGTATCTAAATCAAGACGTTGTTCAAATGGTACTTGTTTTAATGTAATAGATAAACCTGGTAGATTTGTTTCTAATTGATTAGCAAGGTATTCATCCATTACTTTAGCTGATTCCGTATCGCCACCAAGTAATTCCAGTTCAACTGTATCTGTATCAAGTTCTTCTAAGCCAGCTTCCCAAGCTTCTAGAGCTGCTTCTTTATCATATGTTACAAGGTCTCCACTTACTTCACGAAAATCGTCACCAGATTCTGGCATCGGAGTAAAGTCAGCTGGAACAAGACCGTTAGCAACAATCGAACCGTTGTTAAGAATCACATCAACAGCAGATTGCTTGTCAAATGCTTGGCTAATCGCAGTACGAATGTTCGTGTTTCCAAGTGCTTCATTTCTTGTTTGATTCATTTTTAAGTAAAATACTGATGTTTCTGGTGTAACTTCATAATCCTCATGTGTAGCATATTGATCTACAAGATCTGCTGAGATGTCTGCACGGTCAACTGTGCCTGCCTCATACAAATCGACTTGAGTTTGTGCATCTTTTACTACTTCATACGTCATTTTGTCTAATTGAACAGTTTCTACATCCCAGTAATCCTCGTTTTTAACAAGATCCCATGAGCTGCTTGTACTTTCCCAGTTTTCTAATTTAAAGGGGCCGTTTGATAACAAGGTATCAGTGCTAGTTGCGAACTCTTCCCCTTGTTCTTCCACAAATTTTTGGTTAAGTGGCATGAACGTTCCGAAAGTTGTTAACGATTCAAAATATGGTGTTGGATTTTCTAATTCAACAACCAATGTATAATCATCTTCTGCCGTTACACCGAGTTCTTCAACAGGAACTTCTCCTGCATTTACAGCAGTAGCATTTTGAATAACTCCACCCATCATATATGGGCCATACTCTGATCCAGTATCGGGATTAACAGCACGCTGCCATGCATAAACAAAGTCATGTGCAGTTACAGGGTCACCATTTGACCAAACTGCATCTTCGCGTAAGTTAAATGTCCAAGTAAGACCATCATCACTTACTGTATGGTCGATTGCAATACCTTCAGCAGGTTCTGCATTTTCATCTAAACGGTAAAGACCTTCCATCGTTGTTCCGATAAACTGGAATCCAAATTCATCAGTTACCATTGATGGATCCATCGATGGAATAGCGGCTTTGTTAGTAAAGTTAAGTATATTTTCTCCTTCAGTTTCTTCAGTCGCTTCTTCTTCTTCTACTGTTTCTTCATCTCCACCAGAACACGCAACTAGAAATACACTTAGCAATAAACCAAGTGCAACTAACAATGACAATTTAAATTTCATTGTTAAAAGACCTCCCTTGTTTTCTATTATTCTAAGCTATATCTAGCATATTGCCAATTGGAATCTACTATAAATTATACAATTAATCTGACTAGTCTGTAAAGCATTTTTTAATTAAATTGTAAACTTAATCTAATATCAGGTTTAGTAAATCGCTTCAAACAGCTACTTTAGACCCGTTATTAACTTCAAAAAAACTTTACAAATATTTTACATCGGACCTTAGTAAAAAATTATGATATAATTTTTAGTACTACATTTTAAAGGTGACTACGAATGATAATGAATCTATTAAAAAATAAATGGTTTTTATTCATGTTCAACATTCTATTGATTGGGGTATTATTTTTTTTATTTACCACCACTTATGATCTGGCAAATTATATTAACATTGTTTTTTATGTATGCTTTTTCTATGTTTTATCCGTTTTACTAGTATATACAATTAAAGGTGGATTTTACGATGGGATTACATTTGGTTTCAGACGGTTTCGAGGCATGATGTCTAAAAGGGATTATATGGATGAATGGAAAAGTAAACCACTCCCATCAAAAAACGTAAACACAGGCATTTACGCAATACTTAAATTTCAAAGTATATGTCTGATTTTATTTCTCGTCCTTCTACTTCTTATTTACTACACCATTTAAAAAGCCTTTCAAATTAGATAGGCTTTTTAAACTTGTTCAGATAGATACCAAAAACCATCACAAAAATGGATAGAACAGCGGCTGTTATAAACATACTCGAAAAACCTGTGTTAATTACACTCGTTGCTGTATCAAAAATATCTATATGAAGTTCAGGGTCTGCAATGGAATCGACACTGGTAATTAAACCACCATAATTATCTGATTCTACTAATGTGTGTCCGAATTTTTGTTGAATAACCGGTTCAATTTTTGTAAAAGCTCCTGTCATAAAACCGGCGTACACAATCGGGAATAAGATCAGCCCTATTTGTCTTACTAATGATAACGTTCCTAACGCCATTCCTTTCTCCCCATTATGTGCACTCTCTCCTGCCAACATATTCAGCGGGGCACCAAGCAATATCCCCAACCCTACACCAGCTAGAATACTTGCCAATACAAAGGAGAAAAAACCCGCTACCCAAAAGGCAAATAAAAGAAATCCAAAGAGTCCGAGTGCACCCGAGAGCGTTATTGCATTTGACGCTCCGTACTTATCTGTCAGTACACCTCCAAGTCCTGCTCCAATTCCGGAAGCTATAGCTAAAGGAGTTAGCCAATAGCCTGCATGTTCTACTGGGACTTGTAACACTTGTTGAACAAAAGCAGGAATAAATATGATACCTGCCAAAAACCCACCAGAGATCAACCCTAATATTAACGTAACCTTAAACAAACGATTATTCAGTAACGAAAAAGCAATAATCGGGTCTCCGCCTTTCTGTTCAAGGTGACGTTCGTGGAAAATAAATAAAACAAATAATACAATCCCAATGATTAAGAGTACCAATACCTGAGGTCTGAAAATACTTATTATGACAGATCCACTATCAAATTGGGTAATTCCATACATAAATGTTAGAATTCCAACTGTTAAAAGTACACTTCCTTTGAAATCCAACGGTTTTGCAGTTCCAGCCTTTGTTTCTTCCATTTTCATGAGGCCAAATATAATCAGGAACGCAGCTATTGGGAGGTTGATAAGAAACATCCAATGCCAGGATCCGGTTAAACTTAAAATAACAGCCCCAAGGTTAGGTCCGATAACTGCTGACAATCCATGCATTCCTCCTAACATTCCTAAGGCTTTCCCTTGTTTTTCCTTTGGAAGAGTAGATAAGATATGGGAACTCGCTATAATGAAAATTCCGCCTCCACCAATCGCCTGTAACAGTCTCGCCAATAAAAGAAATATGAAGTTCGGACTTAATGCAACGAGCAAGGAACCAATTCCAAATAAAAGTATTTCCACTATAAATAATCGTTTCCTGCCAAATCGATCCGATAATTTACCAACAATTGGTACACTAATCGCTATTCCTAGAGTGTATATTGTAATACTCCATGTTCCCCAAGATGGAGAAACCTCAAAGGAGTCATTGATCGTGGTTAATGCAGTACTGATAATTCCATTATCCAAACCCGCCATAAACACGCCTATCGTAAATAGCGTCATCGTCCATTTTTGTGATGCCTTGTTTTGATCCACCATCATCAGCTCCAAGCGTTAGGCATAACAAAAGGACCCGAAGTGTAATGGAGTCCTTTTGTTGCATGTAAATTTATTGTAGCACGCGTTAGTTAAACAATCCTTTGAGAAGATTACTTAAAGATTGGAATATTTCACTGAAGAAATTAGCAACCTTTTCCCAGAATCCCGCATCAAGCCCTAGTTCATCTGCTTTATCAGCAATTGTATTGGCGATATCCTCCAACTGGCTTTTTACTGCACCAAAATCAATGTCCAGATTGCGCATTTTATCAAATAGGTCAATCAGCATTTGTCGGTCTTCCTCACTTAAGCTAATTTCAAGTTTATCCAATTGCTCACTGACGATTTGCTCCACATCTTCCTTTGTAGCCGGGTTTTGATCAGCAATCATTTGTTTAATTTCACTTAATAATGTACTAACCTCTTCCTGAGAAACATCTTCATTTTCAGCCAGGTCTGTTGCCACATTTAACTCTTCATTGGCAATTTCCATTCGTTCCTTGTCCAGTTCTTCGCCTTCTTCATTGTAGGCTTTGTAAATACCTGTTAAGGCGGAATGACCACTCACTTGGACTGGGGAAACAACATCAACGGTAGCATTTCCTGCTCCAGCAGTCAGCAATGCATTCTCATACATGGCACCGGTAACTTCGGTAATGTTTTCTGGTGTGACTATATTTACTGTTAGTCCAGCACCTTCATTTTCCAAAATAATCCTTGCGGAGGAGTACATGTTGGAATTTGGATTTCCATTGATAAAATCTGCGTAATCCTGACCCGTTACATCATATTCGACAACAGGGTCCGAATCGGATATATCTAGAAGTTCACGAACCTCCGTACGTTGCTTATCTGTTAGCTTTTCCCCATATATAAGTATTGTGTTTGATGTTGCTGCTGCAGGTGTAGTAAATCCAAAGGCAAGTGCAAAGACGATCAGACATAACCCAATTGCTTTTAATGTATATTTCATGGTTTCAATTTCCCCTTTTCAATCATCGTTAATTTATATGCTTAAATAAAACCAAATAATAATATTTTGCTCCTCTATTATAACGTTTTCGAATTCATAATAACATGTTTTCCTTTATTTTTATTTTTGAACAGTAATTGTTTTCTAAATAAATTCAAATGAAGCTAATAACTTCAAATATATTTCGTGTTCCTGTATATTTAGGGTAACGAAATATATTTTCAGAAAGAAGGTCTTTGGAATCAAAGATACAAACAAAGCAGTAAACCGTAATTTAGCTATCATGTGGTTTGCTAACTTCTTTGTTAGCGGAAGTATGACAATGGTTATTCCATTCATATCCTTATATATTGAATCCATGGGGAACTTTTCCGACTCCTATGTCCAAATATGGTCAGGATTAACTTTTGCAGTGACTTTCATCGCTGCGTTTATTTTTTCTCCGATATGGGGAAGAATTGGTGATAAATATGGCAGAAAAAATATTTTGATTATATCTGCATTTGGTATTGGAATATCTGTTTTTTTAATGGGGTTTGCCACAACGGTATGGCAACTTTTTTTATTACGTCTCCTAATGGGTATCGTGACAGGATTTATTCCGATGTCACAGGCATTCATTTCAACACAGACGCCAAAAGAAGTCGCGGGCAAGGTACTCGGTACACTTCAAACAGGCAGTATCACTGGTGCTTTAATGGGCCCAATGCTTGGTGGGGCGCTAGCAGATGCATTTGGATATACAAGCACATTTAAATGGGTATCCATTACAATCTTTATTTCCGGACTGCTTGTCATGTACGGTGTTAAAGAAGTAAAACTAAAATTATCCGATGATAAAAATGATTATAAATCATATAGCAGTAAAGAAGTACTTCAACATATTATTCAGAGACCCGTTCTCCTTGTTGTCATGTTATTATCTACACTGGTGCAGATTGCCCATTTCAGCATCCAGCCTATCCTTTCATTATTTGTTGAAGATATTCACGGCCCGGTAAATATTGCCTTTTTCTCTGGGATGGCTTTCTCTGCTGCCGGCTTAGGGAATCTTATGATGTCACGAAGATGGGGAAAATTGGGTGATCAAATTGGATATATCAAAATATTGATTGTTCTGCTATTCTTCGCAGGGATTGTTTATTTACCTGGTGCTTTTGTGACTAACATCTGGCAACTTATTGTTCTAAGGTTCCTGCTCGGGGTTTCCATTGGTGGGATTGTTCCATTAAGAATAGCCTATATTCGACAGGAAGCTCCTTTGTCCATGCAGGGAGAAGTACTTGGTTACAATACGAGTCTTCGCTTCCTCGGTAATATAATCGGACCAGCCCTTGGAGGATTGGTTGCAGCTTCATGGGGATTTTCCTCTGTGTTCTTTATAACAAGTATGCTACTTGTATTAAGTGGCGTTATCATGCTTTACGTCTGGTATAAATATGAATATTCACCAAAGCATTCACAATCCTTTTCATCACGATAAACGGGAAAGCAACTCCGCCCACCGTTTTTATAGAGGGCTATATTCGTAATGTTTGTTGCTTTTTGATCATTGCAGAGTTGAGATAAAATGCGAACTAACTACTAGCTGATATCCAAAACCTTGTGCTTCTATCGCCGTCCGGGATCGCTCTGGGCGGATGCTTTCCGCGGGCACGGCCCGCCGCTCACCCGGACTGGTAAGGCTGTGTGACGATATTTTAGCTACCCCCGTTAATGTAGTAATCGTCAGCAACCTTCTAACCAGCATTGGGAAATATACGAAGACTCCAGCGGGAGGAAAGGCATAGGTGAGACACTGAAATGCGTCAGCATGAAGGGGCTCACCAGCCGCCCGTGAACCGCAAGTATATTTCCCAGAGCTGTCGCCGAAGTAACTATCCTAGCTCGCAGTTTATAGATTTTATGAAATAACAATAAATTTTTATCTTTTAGAAAACACCTATATAAAAAAGGGCCTGATAAAACCCTTTTCCTGTGATTTAATACGGAATGATTGATTTGTATCAGCAAATATGCTAAAACTAACAGAGTTATATTAAAACCTCTTAAAGAAAGAAAGTGATAGCAATGGGTATAGTCGTTGTAGAAATCTGTGACGGTAATGCAATCACTACATTAGATATAGAAAGTATCATCGAAGCAGAGTTTCCCGAAGTGGCGGTATTAATGAATGAATGTTTATCGTTTTGCGGCCTATGTGCGTTACGACCTTATGCACTCGTTAATAATAAACGTGTCTCTGGTAAAACCCCAGAAGAGTGTCTGGGGAAAATTAGAGAACAAATAAAAAAAGAACTTGCTGTATATAGATAAAACAGCCAGTTCTTTTTTTTATATTTTTCGACAGTATTTCCCAGGAAATAAGGAGATACTGTCGATATCCGTTCTGATTGCTATTTATAAACTTGCTTTAAATATTTCAACTGAATCCTGTTTGTTGAGTCTCTTATAAACACCGAATTCCGGTCTTGCTATAACTGTTTTTTCTGCCATAACATCTACAGAACTTTCATCGATATTATAATCAGCCAATGTCGACGGTGCACCTATACTACTCCAGAAATCGCTTAGTCTGTCAATTCCCTCAAGACCAACTTCCTTGTCGGATTTACCTGTAGCATCCACTCCGAATACTCGAATGGCAAGTTGTTTAAATCGTGGTGCATTTTCTTCATCCAATACATGTTTCATCCAATTCGGAAACAAAATTGCTAATCCTCCACCATGCGGAATATCATGTACGGCGGATACTGCATGTTCCAGATTATGTGTCGCCCAATCACCCTGATATCCCATGTTTAGCATATTATTCAGTGCTAATGTTCCACCAAGCATGACTGTTGACCTGTAATCATAATTGTCTGGTTGCCCTAGAAGTTTTGGAGCCGTTTCGATAATCGTTAATAATATTCCCTCACACCAGCGGTCTTGAATAGCTGTATTCGGTGTTTGATGAAAATAATGTTCCAATACATGGGACATCATATCCACGATACCATATATGGTCTGGTCACGTGGTACAGAAAATGTATGAACAGGGTCTAGGATAGAGAACCTAGGAAATGAAAAAGGTGATCCCCAACCATGTTTTTCATTTGTTTCCCAATTTGTAATAACCGAGCCTGCATTCATTTCTGAGCCAGTAGCTGCAAGAGTTAATACTGTACCAAACGGCAATGCTGATTCAGCCTTTACTTTCTTGGTAACGACATCCCACATATCCGCCTCGGTTGTAGCACCAACTGCTATTGCCTTTGTACAGTCAATCGTGCTTCCACCGCCAACTGCCAACAGGAATTCAATTGCTTCATTTTTACAAATTTCCACACCTTTACGGACGGTTGTAATACGCGGATTGGGTTCGACACCCGACAATTCGAAAACTTCCGCTCCAATCTTACCTAATTCATTGATCACATTATCGTAAACGCCATTACGTTTAATACTGCCACCACCATAAACGATAAGTACTCGCTTGCCATATGGCTTTATTTCATCAGACAGTTTATCGAGCTGCCCTTTACCAAAAATTAATTTAGTCGGATTTTGATATACAAAATTTTCCATGATAATTACCTCCTGCTATTTGGTATATGCTATAACATCCATTTCAATTAAAACATCTTTAGGTAAACGGCTCACTTCAACCGTCGCTCTGGCAGGATATGGTTCTGTTAGAAAACGACCATAAATCTCATTGACTTCCGCAAAATTTTCCATCGAGGATAAGTAAATGGTAAACTTAACAACTTGATTAAAGTCAGTATTTGCTTCATCCAAAATTGCATTTAAATTTTCCAATACTTGTTTCGTTTGATTTGCAATTCCATCAACGACTTCGCCTGATTGAGGGTTGATTGGTATCTGTCCGGAAACATATAAAAAGTCCCCCGCCTGAATTGCTTGTGAATATGGACCAATTGCCGCTGGTGCTTTTTCTGTCTGAATTGCTTTTACCATTTGAATTCCTCCCATTAAGGTTATTATTGTCTAGTAGTTTCGCTAAAGCGTACCCACTTTGCTTTTCTTCATCTTACCAGTTTCTTTATTCTAATGCTAATACGTCCCTATACTGCATAACAGATTGCACATAATATATATCTCCATAACAGGCATCATATTGTTTAGCTTCTTTACGCAGGCATGTATATATCGATTTGTCGGGAGCATTTTCATACATATGCTGGGAGAAATCAATAGCAGTCTCTACAGAATATGTACCCATTTGTTCATGAACATAATCAATAAATCCCCGTCCAAAATTATAGGATTGAATAGCCAATTCCAGGTCACCATTGGCATCCTCTAATGTTTTAGAAAAATAATAGACTCCCTGTTTAATAGATAGCTCCGGATCCTCAATACAGCCCACCTGCCCGCAGTAGCTCTCGGATGATTGCATTGGATCAGTGCCTCGTCCTCCTGATTCCTGCATCATCATGCTCAAAATAACATCCACGTGTTCAGTTACATCATATTCTTTCGCATATTTATCGACCAACGGTTCATAACTTCGCACTTCCTCACTAATCAATGCAGAGGTTTTCTTTGGTACATGATCCGGCTTTTCGTAGGTCACGAATGAAAGGATCAGAAAAACACCAATTAGTGATAGTGTTATCACTAAAACTTGATTTATAGCTTGTTTAACTTTTCTCTTGATTGTCATTTCTATCTTTCCTTTTATCTATCAAAATGATTACTAAAAACCAAACTACCATGCCATATAGGATATGACCGCCAAACCAGTAAATAAAAGCTGTGAAATCATCAATATCCGGCGTTCGTTCTGATAAAACAGTTGTCATATACAGCATACCACCGACTACACCACTTACTAGAATATAAGGTGTTAATCGGGTAGTTATATTCCATCTTCTGAACAAAAAGTAAATGGCATATACGAGCAGAATAGAAATGATTACATGTAACCCAAATTCAACTGTCTCACTTATTTTCCATTTCCCAATTATAGGGAAATAGTCTATATTCATTAGTAGTACATAAACGGTTTTCCCTGTAAACTGTTCTATAAACTTAAACAATCCACCGAGTATGAACCCAGATATAACTCCTATACTAATAAGCTTGATAACTAGTTTCATATATAATCTCCAATGATTTTTAATATTATTTACTTCTACCTATGAGAAGCATAACAGAAAAATGATAGAGCACGCCACACGTAGCGCTTTTAACCTATCATTTTGTCCAACGAATAAAGGTGACCGGATACGCACCCGATCACCTTTATTATAATTTACTTCTATGCTTTACTACCTGATTGTTGCGGTTGACCTTTTTTATCTTCCCGGTTAATGATTTGTATAATTAGAAGAACGATGAATATCCCTAGACCAAAGATATCTGTATTTCCCTCTGGATACAATAACATTAAGCCTGTAATCAGTGTAATAATTCTTTCAAACCAGTTAAGTGGTTTATACCAGTAGCCAATCATGCAGGCACCGATAGCCATCATTCCAACGAGTGCCGTTAGGAGTGCCCAGGCTATATCCATAAATGTCGCATCAATCATTAAAAGCGTCGGATTTAGCACAAACATATATGGAATAATAAATGCTGCAATGGCAAGTTTTGCTGCATTAAACCCTGTACGTATTGGTTCTCCTCCAGATATCCCCGTTGCAGCAAAGGCAGCTAAAGCAACAGGAGGTGTAATATCGGCGACAATACCAAAATAGAAAACAAACATATGCGCTGCAAGCACTGGAATAGCCACTTCAAGATTATCATTCAATGCTATAATTGCCGGTAATGCTATGGTTGACGTAATAATATAGTTGGCTGTTGTCGGTGATCCCATTCCTAAAATAATGGAAGTAATCATCGTAAAGAATAATGTTAGAAGCAATTGCGCTTCCACTGAATTAGCCAGTGTACCTGCAATACTTACTAGACTATTCCCAAGCTTCAGACCCAAACCTGTTTTCGTTACAACACCGACAATAATACCTGCACAAGCAGTTGCTGCAGCTACACCCAAAGCAGTTCTGGCACCTGATTGCAATGCAACGATGAACTTGCTTGGTGTTATTCGAGTATCCTTTCTAAACAAGCTGACGATAATGGTTGTTAAAATACCATAAAGTGCAGCCCTCTCTACACTCATTCCGACAAATAAGAAGTATACAATCGCTAAAATTGGTAATAGTAAATGTACTTTTTTCAATACAGAAAGTTTACTTGGAATATCTTTGTCAGGCAGACCGAGCAGACCAATCCTTTTTGCCTCTAGATGGGTCATGATCCAGATACCCGCAAAATATAATATAGCCGGAATCGTTGCTGCTTTAGCAATATTCCAGTAGCTTTCCCCAGCAAATTCAATCATAAGGAATGCAGCTGCTCCCATAATCGGCGGCATGATTTGCCCACCAGTAGATGCTGCAGCCTCTACTGCTCCAGCAAAGTTTTTATGATATCCAAGTTTTTTCATCATTGGAATGGTATACGAACCTGTAGTAACCGTATTTGCTACAGAACTTCCTGAAATTGTACCATTCAATGCACTTGAAAAAATGGCAACCTTCGCTGGTCCACCAGTACGTTTACCTGCAATTGCTATCGCCAAGTCATTAAAATATTGACCGACACCAGTTTGAACAAGAAACGCTCCAAACAACAGGAATAAGAAGATAAATGTTGATGATACTTGTAATGGAGTACCTAAAATACCTTCTGTTGTAAAGAACATCGAGTCAATCAATTGTTCTAAACTGAGTCCACGGTGTGCCAGCATTCCGGGCATATTTGGACCGAATAAAGCATAAATGAGAAAAAATACAGCGATAACCGTAATTGGAAGGCCGACCGCTCGTCTAGCAGCTTCTAAAACTAGTAATATTGCTAATCCCCCAATAATTACTTGTGTACCTTCAATACCCCCAATTTGCTGTACGAGTGTATCGTAAAATAACGGCCAATAGGCAGATACAATAATCGACAGCACTACAAGCACATAGTCATACCATGGGATGGAATTTTTCTTTGTTTTTCTTCTTGCCGGATACAAAAGGAATATCAGTGATAATGCAAACCCTAAGTGAACTGTTCGTTGTATGTAA
The DNA here is from genome assembly GCF_051262635.1 of Oceanobacillus sp. CF4.6. Lineage (NCBI taxonomy): Bacteria > Bacillati > Bacillota > Bacilli > Caryophanales > Bacillaceae > Oceanobacillus > Oceanobacillus sp. CF4.6. The sequence continues at coordinate 247,368 of NZ_JBIMEX010000003.1, forward strand.
GCTGTATACTGTCCGAATATCCCAGTGTAAATCTGAAATAAAGAAAATGCGATTAAAGTCAAAAAGATTACTTTACCAATAATCCCACCGACATCGCGAGTGCTTGATTCGGTATCATATTTCTCTAATAACTCCTGTTGTTCTTCTGCCGTTAATTCATATTGATCTTTTTTATCACTCATGAATTTTCACTCCTTTCAAATATTCCCATAAGGTTAATTTCTCTATTTTAACTGTATACCAGGCACCAGGCTCAAAATAATCATTAAACCAAACTTCGTGCTTCTCTCGGGAGGTGTTTATGTTGGATGAGGTAGTTTCCCATGCTAGGCGATTCTCGGAAACTGTTTTACCATTTCTGACTTTCATCGTGGAAAAATAATTGTCCAGATCCTTTATGTGATATTTTCCATCTTCATATATGAAAGTCTCACCTTTTTGGGCGTTTGAAGGCATACCAATACCGAATTCTTCATACACAATTTCATATTGTTTCATATGATATTTATCAGTCACTTCATATTTCTCAACAACATCTGTTAAGTGAATCGAATGTGTGAATATTAATTGGAATGTATCTCCGATTGAAATCGGCAATAATGCCTCTAGATGATCGGTGTTTTTTTCATAAAATACTAACGAAGTACGAAATGGAACGAGTAGCGTAAATCCAATTATACTAAGGAATACAATAAGTATGAAAACATTTCTTATTCTATGTCGCATTTTTTATCCACCTAAAAATAAAATCTGGTAGGTTACAATGAAAATCAAAAAATAGCCGACAACCAAAGATGGACAGTCGGCCATTCCTGTTATTTGATTATACCTATTCTGCAGTAATTCCTTCTTCATCAAAATACTTCTGTGCACCAGGATGTACATCAATGCCAATGCCTTCTAATGCTGAATCAGGTGTAATAAATTCAGCTTTTGCATGAGCCATGCTGGATGCATTTTCATAAATTGCTTTTGTTAGTTCATATACAGTATCTTCTGGAACACTGTCTGCAACGGCAAGCATAGCAAGTACCGCAACTGTAGTTACATCTTCTTCAAGCCCATAAGTTCCTGCCGCGATTGTATCTTCAGCATAGTATGGATATTTTTCAACCATTTCGCCGATTTTATCCTGTGAAATTGAAACAATTGAAACATCAACTGTAGCAGATAGACCTTCTACAGCACCAGTTGGCGTACCAGCTGTAATGAATGCTGCATCAATATTTCCATCCTGGATACCACCCGTTGATTCACCAAAGTCAAGGTTTTGAGCATCTATATCATCCATCGTCATTCCATGAATTTCTAGAATTTGTTCTGCATTAATATAAGTTCCTGAACCCGGAGCACCTACAGAAACTGTTTTACCAGCTAAATCTTCAACAGAAGCAATACCTGAATCAGCTGAAGTAACAATTTGAATCGTCTCAGGGTATAGTGATCCTACTGCTTGCACATTGTCAACCGGGTTACCATCAAAAGCATTAATACCTTCCACAGCATTTGCTACAACGTCGGTTTGTACGAAGGCAAGTTCTGCTTCACCTTCTTGTAAGGCAATTACATTATCAGCAGAAGCGTTTGAGGAAACCGCGTCCGTTTGAATACCTGTTGCTTCTGTAATATTTGTAGCCATCTCTCCACCAAGCGGGTAATATGTACCGCTCGTTCCACCTGTTAGCATTTGTAAGAATTCTAATTTTTCTTCCCCATCTGAAGACGCTCCATCGTCTGTATTGTTATCGCTGTCATCTCCGCCACACGCAGCCAAGAATAAAATCATTGCCAATAACAAAGCAGCTGTCGAAAACAAATTCTTCTTCTTCATTAAAACTCCCCCTATTGTATATAGTGTAATAAAATTATCTTACCTTGAATTTTGTAATATTGTCAAATTAATTTTGATATACCTGTTTAGGGAGGACGGTTAAGAAGTCGCAGAAAACGACATTTCTTTTAGCACATAAAACTGGTATCTCTTCCAAAGGTTTCTTGACAATATTATGAAAATTCAATATGATAGTCGTTAATAGTTATATTTTTTTATCTCTGAAATGAAAGGGGAATTAAATGCTTCTTAAACAATTGGAAATTGCGTTGCTTTCATTAACAAAAGATGTCGTTGATAAATTCTCCATCGCAATTCATACAGATGAAGGTAATATAAGTATTAACGCCGCCACACCACGAAAAGCTGCCAGCCTTGCCAAATTATTTATTATGGGAGAAATATACCAGCAAGTTGAAAAAAGTCATCTTTCATTGGACAAACTTGTGTATATTAATTCGGACAAGATGGTAGAAGGGTCTGGGGTTATCAAGTATTTGACGAACTCCCACGTTTATAGCTATCAAAATTTGCTAGAGCTAATGATAATCGTTTCAGATAATACTGCTTCTAACATCTTACTTGATTCGGTCGGACTTGATCGCACGAATCGATTTGCAAACAGGATAGGTTGCAATCAAACATTTATTAAAAGGAAATTCATGGACGAACGAGCGAATTTGGAAGAAAATGAAAACGCTACCACAGCAGATGATATTATACGTCTTCTGAAACTTTTCTCCAGAGAAAACGACTACTTTTCCATAGACAGTCGTAGCGAAATTCTAGAAATATTAAGTAATCAACAATTTAATAGTAAGCTATCTGCTTTTCAACAAACAGGTTCCCGAATAAAAATCTATCACAAGACCGGCGAATTACACGGGGTGGAACATGATGCAGCAATAATGGAAGCTGACGGAAAAATAGTAGAGGCAGCCATTCTCACGGAAGGTTGGGAAAACAACGGTGATGCCCAAAACTACATTACCGCAATTGGAAAACTGTTAATGGATTACTTGGTTGATGAATACATAACATTGGAGTGAAATGAAGTGAAAACGAAAATAGCAGTATTTGGCAGAGCAGAAACAATAGAACGCGTCCATACTTTCATAGAAGAATACGAGAATATAGAAATTCTCCCTTTTACCTATTCACATTCAAAAGAAGTCACGGAAATGATTGAAAATGCTTTTATGTGTGACGTATATTTATTTACAGATCCTTTATCTTACTCCTATGCACGTGAAAAAATAAAAAGAAAAAAACTACCAGCTGTAGTAGTCGAAAACGACGAATATATGATTCTCAGTTCTCTCTACAGACTTAAACAGAAGTACAGTCAGGAACTTAACAGAATTTCCCTTGATATTCTGAATGGAAAGCATATGGAAGAGGTAGGAAAAGAGTTAGATTTTAATGAGAAACAGATTTATTCGTACAGTTATGGAAAAGATGAGTCGCCTGATATCGAGAAAATTGCTTCCTTTCATAAGAAACTGTGGGATGACGGAAAGATAGACTATGTTCTTTCATCCAGTAAAGAAGTCGAATCCCATATGAAAAATTATGGAATACCTGTCAGCGCGATGATTATTCCTGACATCAATCTCAAACAGGCAATTCAACAAGCCAATTCCCTTACTGTATTAAATCAAAGCAAAGGCGCACAGCTTGTGACCGGGTATATCCGGATTAAGGACACGGAAGCAGTTCACGCTGAAAAACAGGAAATTTATGAAGAGAATATTTATAAATTGAAGCAGATTCTAATACATTTTGGGAAGCAGTCAGATGCCCTTCTTTCTCATAATAGAAATGACCATTTTGTTATTGTGGGAACAAAGAAGTTACTCGATCATCTGCAGAATCATTATCGTAATTTCCCGCTTCTCAGTGAAATTCAATCCACTTTAAGTATGCCGATTGATATGGGATATGGACTTGGACTTAATGCAAAAGAATCCGAAGAGAATGCGCTTCTTGCACTGGACAAGTCCAGTAAAGATAGTCGAAGTCTTTGTTATATTGTAAATGAACGCCAGGACACCATAGGGCCGATTGGTATTAAACGGGATATCGATACATCAAACTTGTTCCATGCACTCATCCATAAAGCTAGATTGAATAATGAACTATCTTATAATTTCATTGACTTTATTACCGATCGAAATAATGAGCCCTTTTCTTCTAATGATATCGCAACCTTTTACAAAGTTACTAAACGGAGCGCAGAGCGAACGGTTAATAAACTCTTAACGGGAGATGTTATCAGAGTATCTGGTGAAGAACGACCCTATTTAAAAGGTAGGCCAAGAAAGTTATTCACACTGAATTAGTAATAGAACAAAAGCAGAAGCGCCCGCTAGCCACGTATGGGCATATTCTTTAACGGTTAATGTGCGTGAATTAATTGCATTCTTACCTCATAAGAAATATGGAAGTAGGTAACTAAACACCTATCTTTCGTATTTCTTATTTTTCTATTTCAAATCCATTGTTCTCCATTAATATTTTCATTGCTTCCTCAATGTCTTCTTCTTCGATTTGTACCTCCAGCATATGCGTTACCGGGTAATCACTGCCATGTGAAGCTTCATCTTCTGTCAGATTACTAAATCCGACGACACCTTTGCCTCCCCACGTAGGACCTAAGGGAGCAATTGGGATATACGCGGTACCCTCATTCGCTTCAGGAATACTGTCTATGATTAAGTTGGATACTTTCAGTGTTTGCAGTGTCGAACGTGCGGATTCTGCATCGTTTTCCGTCCTGAAATATGCAATCATATTTTTTGTCATCTATACCTCATCCCTTCCTTGTTTGTTATCTTTTATAATTCCCTTTTTAAAGAAATGCAAACAACAAAAGAGAGGTACATAGTACCTCTCTTTACAAACTCAGCAATTTCTTTACATCATCTTCACTCAAACTGGAAAGCATCGTTTCACCCGGTTGAATAACCTGATCAATCAATTCACGCTTTTTTTGCTGTAAGTCATATATTTTTTCCTCTATTGTTCCTTCTGTTACAAGACGAATTACCTGAACAACATTCTTTTGACCGAACCTATGTGCACGACCTGTAGCCTGGTCCTCGACTGCCGGGTTCCACCATAAATCATATAGAATCACTGTATCTGCGCCCGTAAGATTCAAACCGGTCCCACCTGCTTTTAGAGAAATAAGAAAAATATTATTTTCTCCATTATTAAATCGTTCACTCATTTCTACACGTTCCTTCGATGGGGTTTGCCCATGAAGATAGAAGTAACCATATCCTTCTTTCTCCAAACGTCCTTTAATAATTTCATGCATGCTTGTGAATTGGGAAAAAATTAGCATACGTTTTCCATTTTCCATCGCAGTTTTGATTGTTTCCATCAATTGCTCTAGCTTTCCGGAATACCCTTCATAGTTTTCAATAAACAATGCTGGGTGACAACAAATCTGACGCAGACGAGTTAGTCCTGCGAGTATTTTCATCCGATTTTGGTTGAAACCACTATCTTTAATGGATTCTGCTGCTTCCTGCTGTACCTGCCGCAAATAACCAACATATAAATCTTTCTGTTCCTTTGTGAGTTCAGAAACATGTACCGATTCAATCTTATCAGGAAGTTCTTTTAAAACATCTTTTTTCAATCGTCTTAAAATAAATGGCCGTGTAATCATAGCTATTTTTTCATTTGATAATTGTTTAAAGCTCCTGTGATTTGGCATAAGTCCTGGTAAGACCACCTGAAAAATGGCCCATAATTCATCTATCGAATTTTCTATTGGAGTCCCACTTAGTGCAAATCGACGTGTAGCTGTTATTTCACGAATTGCTCGGGATGTTTTTGTAGCATAGTTTTTAATAAACTGTGCTTCATCAAGAATCATCGTTTGGAAATTCATTTCACGATAAATGTCAATATCCTGTCTTAATGTGGCATAGGAAGTAATCCAAACATCGATATCAGCCGAGTTTTCAATCAACTCATGTCTTTCATCGGGAATTCCAGTAAGTACAACGGAAGTAAGGTTTGGTGAAAACTTCTCAAATTCATTTTTCCAATTATAAACAACCGATGAAGGAGCTACAATTAGATGCGGACCACTTGTTTCGCCCTCTGATTCAGAAGCAAGATATGCAATAGCTTGCAAGGTTTTCCCAAGTCCCATATCATCTGCCAAAATGCCTCCAAGATGGTAATTACTCAATGACTTAAACCATTGAAAACCTGTCAACTGATAGTTCCGTAAAGAAGCCGTGAGCGTTTCAGGTAGTTCATATACTTGATCTTCCGGTGATTTTAACTGATTCAGCAAATGGCGGAAGGAAGGATCATAATTCTTCTTCGTATCAATCAGCTCATCTAGCTGTGCTCCTCGATAAACCGGCATATGCACATTGCCACCCTGCAAATCATCTTTTTGAATGTCCATATCCTCAAAGAAGCGTTTCATGGAAGAATATTCTTCCCCTTCCAACGACAGCAATTCTCCGCTGCCTAAGCGATAGTACCGTTTTTTCTCGATGACTGCATTTAGGATTTCATTGATTTCCGAATCATTTACACCGTTTATATCAAATCCAATTTCCAACAGATTTGATGAAGATTCCAAGCGAACACTCGTACTTGGTAACGGGCCATTTTCCACTATCATTCCGCGAATTTCTTGTGTTAAGAACAACTCAACATAGTCATCCAGCAGTGGCAGAACATAATACAGGAAATCATAAAGTTCATTCTCCTCTGCCTCCAAGTATAAATCCTTGCCGTTGTAGTGGAAATTTGCATGTTCAATTAGCTGCATTATTTGCTGTTCTTTTTCGACATCACGAATAATAATGACATCATCGTTTTCTTTCCGGCCAGTAAATGGATTAATCGATTGGTCACCGTAATGGTACTCCAATTTCCCTGTAATCCAATCTGCTTTCACTTCAAGATATAGTTTCGCCTGTAATGGCAATTGAACAATTTCTGCAGTAATTTTTTCCGAAACCTCTACATTCCCAATTTTTTTCAAGGAAGGCATGACTTCTGATAGGAACGTATCTGCCTGTGCTTTTTGAATAGGGAGCTCAAGATCATTCATACCGAAACGGGATATTTCTTCAAGAATCTGCACTTGTTCCTTTGCAGGGTAATAAAAAATCCCCTGATGAAACATCATTTCATATAACTGGAAATAGGTTGCCCCGTCAGCATCTCCCATTTTCAGCATTAAATCATTCTGATCATTTTTCGTAACGGAAAAGTTAAATGGTAATGTATCCTTCTCTATCGCGACATTGCGAAAGCTTTTTCCCTTTGCTTCAACGGTAAAGTCTCTTTCTGAAAGTTTTTCAAGCAACATCTTTGCTGCCAGAGGTGGAATCGTTAAATACCGTTTATCACCACCACTCCCCTCCATGTTGTAATAGGAGCTATGATAAATTTCTTCATTCCGTTTAATGGAAAAAAGCGTCTCAAATATTTCGTAATCCTTTTGTAAAAAATAATGCGTATCCGGATTATAGGCAAATTTCTTAGTGAAATAGTGATCACGGCCCTGAAGTACATCGCGCAGGAATTCAAAAGCATCCTTTACAACATAGCAATGCTTTTCACCGGTACGTATTTCAAGTTTTAGGTTTTTATCAAATGTCCAATTGCAATAATATTCCACATGCATTGGAATTTTGTCAGTCAAAATCTCGGTCGTTTTATTTTGTAGTGGGACCTGGCTGATTGCTTGTATAAAGCTGTTAGTCAATTGGTAATTGGGTTTGACAGGTACATTTGATATATCTGCCTCCTTGTTAACAATACTAATCAACGTTGCTGCTATATGTTTGCAGGATCCAAACGTATCAAAGGCAGGGCAGTCACAATACGTATCGATTGATCCCTTGCCGAAGTCCTTCATGTTAATCTCCACAAAGTAATCTTCTGATCCATGAACAGTCGCAGTCCAAACCTGGTAATTTATATCATATAAAAGATCGCTCACCTTATTTTGTTTATAATAATCCATTCCTCGTCTGTAAATCACAGCTGGGAATAATTTCTGGATGTTAATTTCACTTATTTTTTTCAAAATACAAGGAACCCACCTTCTAGTATCTGATTCTTTTATTGTATACGAAATCATCGTCTTTTAGAAATAATCGAACTTATTTCTCCTTCACTTTCAAGACCAGAAATACATAAATAATCATGGCTGCAACTACTGACACTGCTGATGCTATGTATATGGTGGAATAGCTGGAAAATGAAGCAACCTGGCCAAATCCAATTGCACCGATTCCCACTCCGAGGTCAAAGGAGGAAAAAAAGGTCGCGTTGGCCATGCCTTTACGATTGTTAGGCGCCCGATCGACGGCCCATGCTTGTAGTGCCGGCTGTACACCACCAAATCCAAGTCCAAATAACCCAGCTGCAATCAACATCGTGGTCGTATTCGGTAACCAGGATAGAAGGAGCATAGAGATGAAAATCAGCAATGCTCCTGGGAGAAAAATATACCGATGCCCTTTCCGATCATAAAGTTTCCCGGCAAACGTTCTGGATACCATGATAAATATAGCAAAAACAAGAAAGTATAATTGTATGCCAGAAACATTTTGCTCCATTGCATGCAATGGAAGGAATGTTGCAATTCCCCCAAAGGCTACGGTTATGAAAAATAGAAGAATCGATGGCTGTAATGCTGTTTTTTCAAAAATATCAAATCTCATCGTTTCCGTTTTATGTGGTGATTGTTCGACCGCTACATAATGAATTTTTGCAGAAAATAGTAGTGCGATAAATCCAAAAACGGCACAGATGAGAAAAAGCCAGGAAAATGGAAGGATGCCTGCAAGGGTTAGACCCAGAGCCGGACCGAAAGCAAGTGCTATATTACCGGAAAGACCAAAGTAGCCCATACCCTCTCCCCGTCTTTTCGGTGGAATGAGATCCGTTGCAATTGTGCCTCCTGCTGTTGTGGAAAACCCCCAACCAATTCCTTGCACCATACGTATGATGATTAAAAGGAACATACTTGCTGTAAATGCATAAGCACCAACGGCAATTACAAATATCCCGAGACCTACCATGTAAACAAATCCTCGGCCTTTTGATTCCAAGGCGTGACCAGCATACGGTCGGATAAGAAGTGCCGAAAATGTAAAGACCCCTACAATCATTCCTACCATCTGGTCACTTCCGCCAAGATCCTTAACGAATAACGGAATGGTTGGTAAGGTCATTTGAAACCCGAGAAAAACAAAAAAGTTAGCAATCCAAATAAACAAAAAATCACGTGTCCAAATTTTGTTCTGTACCGGTATAACTTGCCCCTTTGTCTGCTGATTCATAAAAAACTCCCTCTGCCCATCATTAATAGCATATTATACAGGAGACTGAACGCAAAAGAAATGAATCAATTGTCAAGCGATTAAAATATGGTATACTTTAATTGGATATTAAATATAATAAAAAGGCCCAGCTGTCACTGGGCCATCAGATAAGCGGTTCCCAAGTGGAATCGGCTGCTGACTGCAAAGGCCTCTCCTTACTAACTTTAGAAGGCTAATAGGGAGGCCTATTTTTTATTGATCAACGTAGTGACCAATGCGAGCAATGCAATCAGAAATGTACCAAAACTCCCCAAAACCATCATCACTTCATACATGCTCATAGGCATTCCCCCCTTCATGAAAAGGGTTAGCCACATACACCAAGAGAACATTATCTTTGTCTATTATAGCTTAATCATCATTTAAAATAGAACATATATTCTATTTTAGCGGAAATTGATTCTATTGGACTACTTCCGTTTATTCTCCAATTACACCACAAGCAATTCTGTCCCCAGCATCACCTGAGGGTTGAGAAATATAATCGTCTGCACCGGAATGTATAATTAGTGCTGTTCCTTCATCTGTAAGCAATGTATTCTCAGCTCCCTGTTCCAGTGTTACCATATCTGCAATCACTTCCACATTTACCGTACCATCATCAGATACAATAATATTCTCAAGGTCGCCTGCATGTGGTCCTTCCGGATGGTCGAAACCATGTTTTGCACCAGTAGGATTATAGTGATCACCTGCAGAAGCAAATTCGGGTGGCTCACATACCCCTGTTTCGTGGATATGAAATCCGTGAGTTCCAGGCGGAAGATTTTCACCTTCCAAATGAATGCTAACTCCAGAATCGCGTTCCGTTAATGTTGCTGTTCCAACTAGCATGTCTTCTGCGTTTTTCAGCGAAACTAAAACTTCTTCCTCTGCGGTAGCATTTGTCTCTACCGTTTGTTCTTCTTGATTTGGATTGCTTTCTGATGAAGTATTCTCCTGATTTTGTGTATCCGTTTCTTCCTCGTTGTTTGTGCCACATGCTGTTAAAAATATAGCAACCAGTAATACGGATATAAGTTTCGTCAAACGATTCATTGTATGTAATCTCCTTTTCAATATTGTATTACGTATGTTTCACAATCTGATTGGAAAATAAACATACACGAACTAATAATGTGACCCATTACATAGCAAAAGAGCCAATCCTTCGTCTGGATTGGCTCTTTAAAAGATATTTATGCAGCTACTACTTCTTTTTTTACTTTATCTTTAATGATTGGAGTGTGGTCTTTCAAGATAGGTAATACCCATCTGTCTAAACCATATCTACCTGCATTAAATCCAGCTACAATTAGGAATACTGTAATGACTACCATTTGTGCATTTGTGCTAACTGTTCCACTGAATAGGAAGGCAAAGTTCATTGTGATCCCCATCAGTGCAGCGAAGTTTGTGAAGACACCTAGAATAAGTGCTGCACCTACTAATACTTCGCCCCACATGACCATAAAGCTAAACAATCCTGCGTTTGGCACTGCAACAGTATTGAGGAATGTTCCCCACCAAGCTTGCACGGTAGCACCTTCTCCTGCAGAGTTTGCAACGGCTCCTTGAATAAAACCACTTGCATCAAATCCACCACTAGTAACTTTTCCAATACCACCCATTAACCATGTATACCCAATATAAACTCGCAATACCGTCAATATTCCTGCTACCACTTTGTTGTTACGAATGAAATCCATAAACATAACATTCATCTCCTTTAATATAATATAATTTCATTATAACCTTGTTCACTGTTTCACAATATATTGTAAGTGTGTTCCTTGGTACATTCATAATATAACAGGGTTTCTATCATTTGAAAATAGTATTGTGAAGTAGTTCACAATTTAGAAACAAATTTGTGTCTTTTCTTTGAACGAAATGACTTTAAGGACATGAAACGACTGTTTTAGGCTGCTTTCCGAACGTTTGGGATTGCGAGGATTATAAGAACTTACGAAGGGAACTAAAAAAAAGTGGAATATATTAAGAAACCTTCTGATGTCTTATTCGTACTAAATAATTTTGATAATGCTGATCTTTAAATTAATTAGAAAGGTACTACGGGGGAATACACTCAATAAATTCCTCATATAAATTATAACCATTCCTTTCCAAGGTCGTGTATACTATAATTAATAGTATAGTAGGATTTGCTTACGTAGTAGGAGGGAATTGTTCATGCTTATCGCTGTGATTGCTGTTTGTGTTAGTCTGTCCATTAGTCTTATCATTGCAAGTGAGGTATGGGACTGATTTTTGTACCTTACTGCAGAAATTGAGATTAACTTTATTGTTTATTTCTAAACGTATCATGAATTATTAGAAAACTTGGCATTCGCCAAGCCTTTGGGCGATGCCTTAGTTGCACTTATGCAGAAAGAAATATGGATATACTTTCTTTACTGCTAAAAAAATGGCAAGTACCTCCATGGTACCTGCCATTTTGCATTCTAAACCTTTTCTTTTGCCGCCATCCGATATGTTTTTTTCGATAAATCATTGAAAAAACCATTCATTTTTACATGTTATTGGTTTTCGTTTCATATACTTCTATGAACGGATTGAAATATGTAGTCTTATGCACTTTTTAGTTTTTACCTTCAAGGAGGATGAATATGAAGATAATCGTCTTTCACGGTTCAACCCGTGTTAATGGAAATACAGAGTTTTTAACTTATCAGGCTGTTCCAAGAGAAAAAGGAACGCATATTTATTTACGTGATTATAATGTCCTTCCAATAATTGATCAACGACATGATGCAGGTGGTTTTCATGACGTTGAAGATCATCACAAAGGACTTATAGATCAGATGCTTTCCCATGATATAATTGTATTTTCCACACCCATTTATTGGTATAGTATGTCGGGTCCAATGAAAATTTTTATTGATCGTTGGTCTCAAATATTAAGAGACCCTACTTATGAATATTTTCGTGAAGAATTATCAAAAAAGCACGTTTATCTGATTGCAGTCGGAGGAGACACTCCGATGGTTAAAGGTCTGCCACTTGTCCAGCAATTCAATTATATATGCCAGTTTTATAATATGAATTTTGAAGGGTATGTTATTGGTAAGGCAAGCAAACCTGGAGAAATCACGAAGGATACTGCCGCATTAAAAGCTGCTTCCATGCTGATTAAATGAACAGTATCCACAGCAATTATCCCCTTTATCCAATCGAGAAAAACATCCTATAAAATGCGTGGTGAGTAATGCTATCAGCACGCTTTTAGGATGCAAAAATCACTTTCCATCCCCCCTTCTGTTCTATCAACCTCTCCCCATCTATTTTACCTATATGAGCTATTCTCTATCTTTGTCCTTCCCTTTAATAGTTAATTCTAATTATATCTCTTGGATTGCTAGTCCATTTTAATGATTTTTGTTGAAAATTGTTTGAATTTCTCTTGTGCGGGCAATGGTAAACTACTATTATTAATTTAATAGACTTAATTCTAAGAGGAGGAACAAATGAAATACTTTCGAAACTTAATAGCAGGCATAGGGATTCTTGTCTTATTATCTACTTTTTTACCGAGTTTGGCTTATGCTAACGAAGGACAAACCTATGAAGTGAATTCAACCATTTTGAATGTACGTAGTGAACCTGCTGCAGATTCACAAATAGTCGGATTGCTCCAAAAGGGAAATAATGTGATGGCATTCAACGAACAGCATGGATGGGTACAAACCTATTATGGGGGAATAGAAGCTTGGGTGGCTAAGCACCACTTAATTCCAGTTGGGAACACACATCAAAATAATCCAACCGTTTCAAAGACATCCTCTGAGACGATTACTGTCACAGCAACTAGTGTCAATGTTCGTTCAGGGCCTGGAATGGATTATTCCATTATCGATTCAACAAGATCAGGTGATACATACAACTTAGTAGAAACTTCAGGAGATTGGCATAACGTTAATTTGGGAAATGGCTCTACTGGATGGATTGCAGCATGGTTAACAGATTCTAATCATTCCTCTAAGAGTCAAGTTGCATCTTTAACTACCAATACAAGCAGCAATGATAGCAAACCTGCCTCCAATCGTTCATTGGAAGGCTATACGATCGTGCTTGACCCCGGTCATGGAGGAAATGATCCCGGTGCGATTGGGCTTGGAGGAATATATGAAAAAGATTTAGTATCCTCCACTGCAACTAAAGTAGAAAGTCAATTACGAGATGCAGGAGCAAATGTGATAAACACTCGTTCTGGTGATTATTATGTTTCTCTAAATAAGCGCGTAAATATTAGTAACGCCAATCATACGGATGCATTTATAAGTCTTCATTTTGATTCTTACCCTGCTCTATCGGTAAAAGGAGTAAGTACATATTATGCCAATGACACCGATCGCAAACTGGCACAAAATATCCAATCGACCTTAGCTTCATCCGTTAATCTGAACAACCGTGGTCTGATGCAAGGAAATTATCGCGTTTTACGTAGTACAACGGCTCCATCTGTTTTGGTAGAATTAGGATTCATCTCCAATCCTAATGACCTCGCTATTATCCAAACAGCAGAATATCAAAATCAAGTCGCAAAAGCAATCACCAACGCCCTAATCGAATACTTTCACTAGGTGCCTGTCACTCCCCGAATTTTGTCATTTATTGTCGAATTTGAGGAGTGACAGTGCTATGTTATACTATAGGCATTAATTCTATAAGCGAGGTTTGGACATGAATGAAAAATTGCAGGAAATTATTGACTTAACAGCTGAAACGTTTCATCTTGATCATTATTTTTTGAAAAGGCATCATATCTTTCAGGAACAATCGAACATGCAGGAACCATCCTATATTTTAAATATGGAGTGGTTTCCGAAAGATGCCGATGAAACCGATGAAGACTACAATCCTTCCGGTACTGCCAGCATTGATGTGGACCTTCACTCTAAATTGGTAAAACGAATTATCTTTGTTAATGGGGAAAACAAAACCGATGCTCATTTCCCTCCAGCGGCAAGTACGGAACTTGCTATCGAATGGATCGAAAAAGAGACGGGACTGGAGTTTGGCAGGCAATTTAAGCTGATCCATGAAGAAGAAAAAGAACTCCTCTTCCAGGCAGCAGTTGATAATGTAGCCGTATTTCCTTCCGGGTCCATTGAAATTGAACATAATGAGGAAGGAAAGCTGTCCTTGTTTTCCGTCGATGGAATCTTTCCAAATGAAGATCAGCTGAACTGGGAGCCATTTGCATTAACAGCAGAACAAATTGGCCCAATCGTAAAGTCGCAAAGCAAATTGCTCGAAATCCCACTTGAAAACGAAGAAAAATGGGAGCCAATTTTCGGGACCGCAACGGTTTTTGTAACGAATGATGGAAAGCGCACGATTTCATTTGAAGAAGTAGAGAGTCCAAGATCCTTTAAACAAAAAGATGTTCTTCTGGAATGGCAGGAGCCAATTCAAGAAAGATTTTCAAAACGAGAAATTGATCTTTCATTGGAAGCAACACTTGAAGAAGTTTTTAATGTTGAGAAGGCTCCAGCCAATGAGGTATTAACAATGGATGATCAGCAACATGCCCAGAGAGCTAGCAGAGATTTCCTCCGAAGTGAATTCCCTAATGATAGCGGAAAATGGAAGTTAACAGGCTTATGGCGCGAAAAGGGGTATATTTTTGCTCAACTAAAACCAGCTGCACCCGATGCCCGTGTGATCGATCGGAAAATTAAACTCATCATTGATGAGAAAAATTACCAGCCTGTTAACTATACAGACAATAGCATCATCTTGGATATGTTTGAGCATTTCGAAAAAGCTGAAGATCCAAAGCTTACTAAAGAGGAAGCATTTGAAAAATTACGTGAGCATATTGAAATCACACCAGTATATGTATTTGATAAAAGGCAAAACCGCTATATTTTATGCGGAAAAATCGATTGTGAATATGGTGTAAATGCTGTTACAGGTGACGTTGTATTACTGAATGAAATTTAGAATTGAAAGCGGCATGAGGCTTAGAATAAATTCCTAAGCTCCATGCCGCTTATTATTTTGGTTACATTAGATTACAGATCATCAAATCCATTTAAATCACTCGTCTTCGTATATTGCCGTGACTTCTGTTCAAAAAAATCGGTCTTTGTTCCGTCGAAATTATCCACATAGGCACGAATCCATTTCATCGGGTTATCCACATGTTCTGGATAAACCTCACTTAATCCCATCATTCGCAGCATCTTATTGGCACGATATTTAATATAACCAGCCATTTCATCCAGATCAATTCCGTCTACGTCTTCCAAAACATAATTGGACCACTCGATTTCCAAAACAACTGATTCTTGAAAATGAGTATATACCCAATTGGTAAATTCCTCGGTATTGTATTCTGGATTTTCTGCGAGTGTAGCTCGAAACAATTCCGCGATAAAGCGGCCATGTTCCAGTTCATCCCGATTAATATAACTGATCATGGTTGAGGTACCGACCATTTTATTTTGCCGTGCCAGATTATAGAAAAAGGCAAAACCGGAATAGAAAAACATTCCTTCCAATAAGGATGTGTATACCAATGTTTTTAAAATATTTTCCATTGTTGGGTTATCCACAAAGTTATTATATTGCTCCACCAGATTGGCATTTCGCTTCAGCAACACTTTATCTGTTCTCCCAAGCTGGAATGCTTTATTTTGTTCGTCCAGTGAAACAACAGAGGATAACACATAGGAATAACTCTCATTATGCACGGCTTCCTGTTGTGCGATGACCGCCATGATCGACTGAACAGCAGGATCTGTGGCATATAAAGATATCAACAACGCTGTTCTCGTTTGTGGTGCATCCAATGTGGATAACAGGCCGATTATTTTGAGATATGCTTCGCGTTCTTCAACAGTCAAGGATGAAAACTGCTTTACATCACTAGACATATTGACCTCATCCGCCTGCCAATAATTCCCGACTAATCGCTTATACATTTTATGCCAATGTGGATAAGCAATATCATTCCAGTTGAGAATTCCACTCGATTTCCCACCAAATAGGGCGGTTGACTTGTTCGGATTTAATGGTTCCAATGTTTTCGCCTTTTCAAGCAAAGCTCTTGGCATGCTGCAACACTCCTTCCACCCACGATTCCACTTTTTGTTCCTGACTTCCCCTTGGAGACTGCTCAATTTTCAAACCGCTCCACTTACTTTCGTAAAATTTCCACAATTTATCCACAGCTTTGCAAAACAATTCGTCTCCACCGAATTGGGTATCACCCGTACCAAATACCGCTATATTGTCTGGTTTATATCCAACTTCAAGGACAAAATCCTTTATTTCATCGGGTGTTTTCCCCATTTCCCATGTAAATGTTCCAATAAAAAAATAATCGTAGCACTCCGGATGAATGGGTGCGTCAATACCAATTCGGTGATTATCCACAGTGACACCTTCGT
Organism: Oceanobacillus sp. CF4.6; assembly: GCF_051262635.1. Taxonomy (NCBI): domain Bacteria; kingdom Bacillati; phylum Bacillota; class Bacilli; order Caryophanales; family Bacillaceae; genus Oceanobacillus; species Oceanobacillus sp. CF4.6. The sequence continues at coordinate 263,978 of NZ_JBIMEX010000003.1, forward strand.
CTTTTAATTTCTTTTCCACGATTTCAGCGACCTCTTTTGTGTTCCCACTATAGGATACATATGCTATAAGAGCCTTCAACTTTCACACCACTCACATTCTTCGACATCGTTGGATGTTGACCGTACATAATACGTGGTCTTCAGCCCTTCCCGCCATGCCTGGAGATGAAGATCGAGTAAAACTGATGCTCGAATGGTATTTGGTACATAAAAGTTAAATGAAATACTTTGGTCAATATGTTTCTGTCTGACGGCATTCTGCTTAATCGACCAGCGCTGATCGACAATATAAGCGGAACGGCGGTAAATATCGTACGTATGATGATTTAAGTCTGGTGCTGTTACCGGAATCTTAAAGTCCTTTTTCTCCTCATTGTAAAATACATTAAAAATCGGATCAATGCTTGCGGTGGACCCTGCAATCATTGCGGTCGTTGAGTTCGGAGCAATAGCCATTAAATAGCCATTACGCATGCCATGCATGGCAACATCTGCCCAAAGAGCGACCCAAGCTTCACTTCGATAACCCTTTTCCGTAAAGTAAGCACCCGTACTCCACTTACTACCTTCAAATGCCGGATAACTCCCTTTTTCCTTACTCAGTTCCATACTATTTTTTATCGTTAGAAAGGCAACCTTTTCATACAGTTCATCAGCATAATTAACTGCATCTTCTGTTTCCCATTTTATATTTTCAAGGGCAAGAAGATGATGCCAGCCAAACGTACCCAGTCCGATTGCACGGTACTTTTTATTCGTCAGTTCTGCTTGTTTTATCGGTAATGTGTTGATATCAATCACATTATCAAGCATACGTACTTGGATTTTTATCAGACGATCCAACACATTATCCGGAACTGCTTTTCCAAGATTTATCGAACTTAAATTACAAACAACATAATCACCTGCTTGATACTTTTTAATAATGGTATTTTCGTTTTCAAGAAATTCCTCTACAAATTGAGTCGGGGACTGATTTTGGGTAATTTCAGTACATAAATTGGAACAATAAATCATTCCATTATGTGAATTGCTGTTCTGTCTATTAACTTCATCTCGGTAAAACATAAACGGAGTTCCTGACTCAAGCTGTGACTTCATAATCCGCTTCATAATATCTATGGCAGCTATCTTCTTTCGGGATAGCGCATCCGATTGTACACAAGCTTCATATTTCCTCCGCCATTCGCCATTTCCTTTTTCCTCATCATAAAAATCCTCCAGCGAAAATCCCATCACCTGGCGTACTTCGTGAGGATCGAATAAATACCAATCTTCCCGTTTATCGACCTTTTCCATAAAATAATCCGGTAAACATATACCCGTGAAAATATCATGCGCGCGCATGCGATCATCGCCATTATTCAGCTTCAAGTCCAGAAATGATTCGATATCTTTGTGCCAAACATCTAGATAGATGGCAATTGCACCTTTTCTCGTACCAAGCTGGTCAACACTTACCGCTGTATTGTTTAATTGCTTAATCCACGGAACTACGCCACTGGACATTCCTTTAAATCCTTTAATAGAGCTCCCTCTGGCACGTATTTTCCCCATATAGACACCTATGCCCCCGCCGTTTTTGGAGAGCTTGGCGATATCGGTATTGCTGTCATAGATCGATTGCAGGCTGTCATCCACCGTATCAATAAAGCAGCTGGATAACTGTCCATGTGTCTTTCCTGCATTTGTAAGTGTTGGCGTTGCCACTGTCATATACAGATTACTTAAAGCCCAATAAGCTTCCTCCACCAGTTTGGAGCGCTTTGCCAAGTCTTCATCCTGCATTAAATACATCGCTATGACCATCCAGCGTTCCTGGGGAAGTTCATAAATCTGTTTGTTATGATCTGTTGCCAGATAACGCGTTGCAATTGTATAGATACCTAAGTAGTTAAATAGATAATCTCGATCTGGTTGAATTAACTTCTCAAAAAGATCCATTTCTGTTTTCGAGTATTTGGAGTAAAGGTTTGGTGCATATATCCCTTTATCGGTTAACATTTGCACCAAATGATACAGCGATCCATAACGAGAATCCTCGCTATAGCTTCGATTGGCCGCTGCCTTACGATAAAGCTCCTTCAAATAAATTCTTGCTGCCGAAAACGTCCAGTCTGGATTCGACTCATCGATGTTTTCCAAGGCTATTTTTATAAGGATATCCATTGCTTTTTCTTCTGGTGTATCCTGATTGATTGTTTTCATTGCTTTCTCCATCAATTGGTTTACTTCTACGGATAGTCCTTTCGTAGATTCGTTAATCGTCTGTAAAATTTTGTCCTGTTGGTTAATGGTACCTGTAACCATCAGATCTACCTCCTTATATCTATATGTACAATGAAAAAGCCGTCCTTCCCCAAAGGATGAACGACTATAAAACGACAGAAATAGTTTGTATTCCTATCATCCCATAATCTCTCTTCCCGGAGAAGTGAAACTCAAAGTTGAAGGCAGGTCTCCTGACTTGTGTATCGTTTTACTAGAGTCCTTCCCATATTGCTGCCGTTAAACGAACAATATAGTGGAATTCTCGTTCATCCACACTTACAGTTGCGGGGACAGTCCCGGAATCTAACCGAGTTCCCTTTTAAGACAAATAATGTTATGTCACCTTAACTTTATATACAATATATAGTATTTTTAAATTCTGATAAGTCAATATCTAGTGTTAAGAGTAGCATAATGATATTACTTATGCAATCTTTTTCTATCGTTCATTTCTAGATTGATAGAGTTTTTAAGGGTCAACCTAATAAAACTGTAATATAAAAATACACACGCATTTTTAACATACCGCGTGTGTATTTGTTTAACATTATTTATCAACATAATTATCCCAAAACTACCCGATCGTCTTCAAACTGTTCGCCACGTATACGCTGGAACTCATTCAAAAGATCTTTTACAGTGAGTTCCTGTTTGGCTTCTCCTTGTGCTTCAAATATAATTTGACCTTTATCCATCATAATTAATCTGTTTCCAAGATCCAAGGCCTGTTGCATATTATGCGTCACCATTAACGTCGTTAGGCCAGATTCCCGGACTACTTTTTCAGTTAGTGATGTTATCAATTCTGCACGGGACGGATCCAATGCTGCCGTATGCTCATCAAGCAGGAGGATATTCGGTTGGGTAAATGTCGCCATTAATAACGAGAGTGCCTGTCTTTCACCACCCGACAGCAAACCAACCTTGGCGGATAGACGGTCTTCCAATCCAAGATTCAATGTTTTTAACTGTTCCCGAAACAAATCTTTTCTTTTCTTCGTTACTCCAGATTTTAATTTTCTTTTTTTGTTACGTGCGTAGGCCATCGCAAGATTTTCTTCAATTGTCATGGATGGCGCTGTTCCTGCCATTGGGTCCTGGAAAACCCTGCCGATAAATGCAGATCTTTTGTATTCCGGCAGGTGAACCACTTGTTTCCCGTCAATGATAACATCTCCAACATCAGGCTGAATGTTACCGGAAATCACATTCATCAATGTTGATTTACCTGCACCATTACTACCGATGACCGTTACAAAGTCTCCTTGTTGCATTTTCAAATTTATACCGTTTAATGCTTTTTTCTCATCCAGCGTACCTTCGTTAAACGTTACGGAAATATTAGCGATATTAAGCATGATTTTTCCCTCCTGACTGAGCACTAAGCTGCTGACGTTTTAGAAGTCTTCGTTTCTTTTCTTTTCTCGCGTGAAATATTCTTGGGCCTACTAATGCAATAATAACAATAATTGCCGTGATCAATTTCATATCGCCTGTCTCGAGAAAGTCTACTCGAAGTGCAAGCGTAACAATCATACGATAGATGATCGCTCCGCCGATGACTGCCAATGTTGCTCTAGCGATTGTTTTTGTACCAAAGAGAGCTTCACCGATAATAACGGATGCCAGACCAATGACGATCATTCCAATACCCATATTTACGTCTGCAAATCCCCCGAGCTGACCGATTAACGCACCAGAAAGTGCCACAAGCCCATTCGACAATCCAACACCGACAATCGTTAGGTTATCTGTATTAGCTGAGAGACTTCGGATCATCTTTTTATTGTCCCCAATTGCTCTTAACGCCAACCCTACTTCCGTTTTCAAGTAAAAGTCTGTAATCAGCTTAATGGCAATGGTAACAATGAGCATAATCAATACGATTCCCCATGTATTCGGGAATCGATCTAATCCGAATGCGGCAAGAAGCCCATTTAACACATCATCTATTCCAGTCATCGTCCAAATGGAATTCAGCTGATTAAATACTGTCGTTTCATTAAGCATGGATAATGTAGGCTGACCCAAAATTCTGAGGTTAATTGAATAGAGGGCAGTCATCATCAAGATCCCTGCAAGCAGTGCATTCACTTTACCTTTTGTATGTAATAAACCAGTTATACATCCCGCAATAAATCCAGCAAGCAATGCAAACAATGTTGCAAGCACTGGAGGGACGCCATTTACAATGGATAGAGCTGCTACTGCCGCTCCTGTAACAAAGCTTCCATCTACTGTCAGATCAGGAAAATCTAATACACGGAAGGTTAAGTAAACGCCTAAAGCCATAATGGCATAAATAACTCCTGATTCCACAGCACCGAACATTGATATAAACATAATTCTTTCCTCCCGCTACGTCTAAGTAAAGTATGTATAAAAGATATAGATTGCTTCAGTGAATATTAAAGGAGCCAGATAAGATAAATACCCGGCCCCAACAAGATTATTGCTCTACAAATTGTGCCTGATCGTCCCATTCAGAATTCCACTCGATACCTTGTTCTTCTGCAGCTTGCTTATTCATAAATAATTGAATTTCCGGTGGATACTCAGCAGGGAAATCACTTGGTGACATCTCACCTGTCAAGATTTCTACTGCCATTTCTCCAGTACGGTAACCAATTGTATGGTAATCGATGCCAAATGTGGCAAAACCACCACCAGCTAGTGAATCAGGCTCACCCACAATTAGTGGAATATCCTGGTCATTTGCAACTCCAACTACACTATCCAAAGCAGATACTACCGTATTATCCGTAATGATGTAGAATACATCTGCCTCACCGACAAGTGTTGTTGCTGCCTGTTGTACTTCCGCAGAATTGGCTACAGTACGCTCAACTACTTCCAACCCTTGTTCCTCAGCTGCTGCTTTTACGGATTCAACTTGGGAAACAGAGTTTTGTTCACCAGCGTTGTAGACCATACCAATCGTTGCACCTTCGAAATAAGTATTAATAAATTCCACGGTTGCATCAATTTGTTCTGGATGGAGGTCAACGACACCAGTAATATTTTCCCCAGCTTCATCCATTGATGGTACTAGACCTGCATCTACAGCATCTGTAACAGATGTGAAAACAATTGGAATATCACTCGTTGCCTGTAGCGCACCAAGCGCACTTGGCGTTGAGTTCGCAAAAATTAAGTCAACATCATCTGCTACAAATCCATCAGAAATTGGTTTAACATTGTTCTGATCATTCTGGGCACTTTGGAAATCATATTCCACCTCAAGACCTGCATCTGCCAAAGCATCTTTAAATCCTTCGTAGGCTGCATCAAGAGAAGGATGTTCCACAATCTGTGTCGCACCAACTTTATATGTATCTCCACCTTCTGAAGATCCGCTGTCAGCTTCATCATCAGAGCCACAAGCTGCCAATGTGATGATAGCAACAGCTACCATTAAAATTAATAATTTTTTCACGTTTATTTCCCCCTATTCGACGATAATTGTTTTCTAAATATTTAAACGTGATTATATCATACTATTTATTCATTTGCGATAACTTTTTTAGTCCAGAAATGTTGTTTTAAGCAATCTTCCAAAAAGTTCCACTATTACTTAGTACCTATGTATAAATAAAAGAGATGGTTTATGATAACACCATCCCTAAAAATTATTCGTCTTTTGCCTGACCTTCTACATATTTCCCATAATCCGGGACTGCGATAGTCTTAAAATTGCGAACGAGTTTCTGAAGTCCTGCCGTCAATTCATCGCCAAACATTGGTATACCATGGCCAGTCCCTGCAGCTTTTGGATGTATAGCCGCAAGCTTTTGAACGGAAATTTCTGAAGCATCCCAGTCAGGTGTATAATACCTGGGTGGACCATTCACTTCTTTAGTTTGCATCACTACCTTTAGTAATTCGTCCTGCTTCACTGTTATAAAAGCATCTCCTGCTAGTAGGGTTTTGTCTGATTCACGGAAAAAAGATACATGCCCCGGCGTATGACCAGGTGTATGCAGCCATTTCCATCCTGGCATGCCAGGCACTGTCCCATCTTCAGGTAATGGTGAAATATTCCCATCTAAATAGATTGGTTCCTCCGGAAATAAGTCGGAAATCTTAGCAACCATTCCACCTTCAACACTTGGATCCGGATACGAATAGCTTTCTTCTCCTGTCAGAAAAGGAAGCTCCAGCGGATGAGCAAATACAGGAATATTCCATTTTTCCACTAGTTCTTCTGCTGTACCAACATGGTCAAAATGCCCATGTGTTAAGATTAACGCTTTTGGTTTGGTATTTTCTCCGAAGAGTGTTTCCGCCTGCTCCATAATTTTATTGTAGGATTTTGGCATTCCAGCATCAACAAGCACCCAATTTTCTGCCTGTCCTACAAAGTACAGGTTCACAATCTGGTTGGTAAAGCAATGGACATGCTCTGCTACTTGTGTGAGCTTTCCACTTTTTATGGACGTCATTGGCATATACGTATCCTGTTTATCATTTTGTTCCATATAAAAGCCTCCCTATTAGCGTTATGTACTGTGTTGTCCCCTTAACGACTATCATTAACCTACTATGACGCCGTGGCTAACGTAAATGCTTCGGGGGATTATTTTTATGATGCGTCCGCTTCACCTCAGCAAATAGATTCTCCTGTTCACTTGCAAGTACAGGTTGGCTGTTTAACTTTTGCAGGATTTCGCCGGCTCTAGCCTTATCTGGGTGAAATTCTCCAATAACTTCCGCCATTAATTGGGTAAGTTCCTGAAATTCCTTTTTCGTCACAGGCTGTGCTTCTTGTTTTAATATAAAACCGATCCTTCCGTTTGGTTCAAGTGTTGCCCATTCCACATCACTGACTTTCGAGATATTCTCCTGTCTGAGGTTCATTTCCAATTGATCAACTGTAAATCTAAGCTTTTTCAGATTTTTTTCTTGTAATATCCCCTTTTCAATCAGAACTTTTGCATTTCCGGTAAGTATTCTTTCAAAAATATTACCTTTAATTTGAATATATTCCATAAAAATCAAAGTCAAAATTAAAATAAACCCTACTCCTATCGTTGTCCATACACTTTTACCTGCTAATGGTTGTATTAATAAGGAACCAATACCAATCATGATGACGGTTTGTGCCAGTGTCATTTGAGATATAGACTTCCTGCCTGCCAATCTCAACAGGAATGTACCTGCCAAAACAATGAGGATTGCTTTCCATATCCAGTCAAATTCCATCATTCATATCCCCTTTCTATATGTTAGTCTTGCAAAATATGACATATTTATCCGCTTACTAACATAAAAAAGTGCCATCCGTATTTAGATCGCACTTTTTAAATATTAAGATGTTTTGAAGTGGATTTCTGTAGATACTTCTTCGAATACATAAACCTTCTCTACATAAATTTGATGCCAAACCATGAACATTAGTACGGTCCATATCTTTCTTGAATAATCTTTTTTCCTGGCTAGATGGCTGTTAAGCAGGTCAAGTACAACCGATTTATCAATAACATAATCTGTTGCACTTGCTAGGATAAGTTCTTTCGCCCACGTGTATAGACTCCCCCTTAGCCAATGCTTTATCGGTACAGGAAAACCGAGCTTTTTACGGTTCAGAACATGACCTGGGACAAATCCTTCTGCCGCTTTTCGTAAAACTGATTTTGTTGTACCATTTGCTATCTTATAATCAACGGGAATTCTGCTTGCAACTTCAAATACCTCTTTATCCAAAAATGGGACACGGAGCTCCAATGAGTTAGCCATCGACATTTTATCCGCTTTCAGCAGTATATCGCCAGTCAACCATGTATGCATATCAATATATTGCATCTGTTCCACAGGATGTCTGTTTTTAACTTGATTATAGAGCGCAGCAGTATGGGACTGATACGTAAAACGGGGGTCATAGTTTCTTAATAATTGCGATTTCTGTTTTTCCTCAAACATCTTTGCATTACCGATATACCTCTCCCGCAATGGGGTTGTTCCCCTCTCCAAGAAACTTTTTCCTTTCATTCCTTCCGGCAGCATTGCTGCAACGCGATGAATCGCCTGAAGTAACCGTATTGGCATGTAGTTAAAATACTTTAGTGATTCGGGTTCGCGATAAATATTGTATCCACCAAATAATTCATCAGCACCTTCACCCGAAAGTACTACTTTCACATGCTTTCTTGCTTCTCTTGCTACGAAATAGAGTGGGACACATGCTGGGTCGGCTAAAGGATCATCCATATGCCACATGATTTCAGGTAGACTCTCAACGAACTCTTCTGGTGAAATTGTGCAGGAAATATTTTCCACATTAAGCTCCTCGGCACTTCTTTTGGCAAGATCAACTTCCGAGTAGCCCTGGTCTTCAAATCCTACGGAAAATGTTTTGATATCCGGTTGAAATTGCTTTGCCATTCCTACTAACAACGTGGAATCAATACCTCCAGATAGAAAAGACCCTACCGGAACATCACTTTGCAAATGTAATTTCACTGAATCGAGCATGACTTCTTTTACTCGCTTCACAATCTGACTTTCATTACCAAAAACGGTATGAAATTGCGCTTGAAAATAGGACCTAATTGTAACCGGCTCTCCCCAGTTCTTCACAAAATAATGTCCTGCAGGTAATTTCTTTACATGTTCTGTTATTGTTAGTGGGTCAGGGACATATTGAAAAGACATATAGTGCTGGAGAGCGTTTGTATCGACTGTGTCTGCTTGCGTTAAATGTGAAATGCTTTTCTTTTCTGATGCAAAAATCATTTCATTTTCATTTTCTAAATAATAAAATGGTTTTATGCCAAATGAATCGCGCGCTCCATACAGTTTTCTCTCCTTGTTGTCCCAAATTATAATGGCAAACATTCCTCTGAGGGTTGAAAAGGCACCTACTCCTTCATCTAAAAACAAGTTCGCTGCAACTTCCGTGTCCGAATCTGTATGAAAAGTATGGCCTTTATTCATTAACTGCTCTCTGATCTGTACATAGTTATAAATCTCCCCATTGAAAACCATCTTATAGCGATCTTCCCCAAAGTGAAAAGGCTGATGTCCACCCTCAACATCGATAATACTCAATCTCCGGAAAGCGAGTGCTATGTGTGAATCATGGTAGAAACCAACATCATCCGGCCCCCGATGTTTCATTAAATCGTTCGCTACTTTAATATCGTTTAAATGGTCCTCATTAAATTGGACCTGTTCTTTCAGTAATACTCCTAAAAAACCACACATCGCATTTTTCACCTTCCATATTTTATTTAACTACTTGAAAGCTCTCCAACATATAATGAAATCTTGCTCCATGCCCTTCTGCTGCCTCCAGGAAGTATACTTGCTTGATAACAAATACTTGACCCTCATCTTCATCTGTTACGTAATATCTATGAACGGGTGTATCCCATTGATGACCCGTTTTTCCGAATTCATTTGTATACTCAGGTCCCATACCTTGAACCATTTCGGCTTCAATTGGCTCCGTTACCGATTCTTCTCTGTGGAATTCCATGTCCTTATCGTTATCAATCTCCTGTTTAATTGCCGCAACTACTTCTTCCGTTGTTGTATCATCCATACGTATAATTTCCATATATACCTCTGGAAATTGCTCTGGTAGCGGTTCTAAGGTTTCGATTCGATCGCTCGTTTCCCCTTCAACCATTTTATAGCGGTCCTCATCGACATAGATGACATAGCGCAATTCCTCATTGGTTTCGAGTTGCACATTCGTGTCTTCTTTTTGACCTTCCAATTCGATTTCTTCCTGTTTTTCTTCAATAAACATATCCTTCAAACCGTGAAACATGGCCTGCCCAGGTTCTGTATTTATTCCGAAAAACAAGATAGCTATAATTGCCGCAATGCTCATCCCTGCAATCACAAGTCTCTTTCCTCTACGCTTCTTGTTTTTTGTTATATCGGGTGCGGATGAGAATAATTCGCTATCGATTTTATTCCAAGTTTCATTCTTAAGATTGACCGCATCTTTTGTACGCCTTTTAAATAATTGTTCTATTCTTTTATTCAATTTGTTTCTACTCATCTGCAACACCCCCAATAACCGCTTTTAGTTGTTGTCTTGCTTTGTAAAGCCTTGATTTCACTGTATTCACATTCAATTCAAGGACTTCAGCAATGTCTTTCTCTGAAAATCCGTTTAAATACTTTAAAATCAGGACAGTGCGGTGATGTTCATCAAGCTGTTCCATTGCTGATTCCAGCTGTTCGAAGTCTCTTTCTTCTTCTATTTGATGATTCAGGCGGTCTAGCAGTCGTTCATTCTCCATACTTATTGCTTCTTTGGACTTTTTTTTCATATATCTTCTGCTTTCATTAACTAAAATCTGGTAAAACCATGGTTGGAAGGGTTTTTTAATATCAAAAGAATCAATATTCCGATAAACCTTAATAAATGTTTCCTGTACAATATCTGATGCGTCACTATTATTATTTGTAATTGCATATGCCGTTCGAAGTGAATAATCAGCATAAATGTCATACAGTTTTTTGAAAGCCTGCTGATTCCCCTTTTTTATCTTTTTGATGAGTCTTATTTCCTGATCAACCAAAAGCAATACCCCCCTTTATAAATCGTTCTATACTATATATACCTTTCTCAAGTTGAAAAAGTTTTCGTTTTTTGAAATTTTGTTATTTCATAAAGTGTATAAACTGCGAACTAGGATAAGTTACTTCGGCGACCGCTCTGGGAAATATACTTCGCTTTCCACGGGCGGCTGGTGAGCCCCTTCATGCTGACGCATTTCAGTGTCTCACCTATGCCTTTCCTCGAGGCCACTGAAAAACTTCGAACTTTTTAATAATGCCAAAAATATGGTCCAAAAAGTCTGATTAAAAAAGAGAAAT